>JBKCTR010000695.1:0-8990 GCA_046318755.1 Planctomycetaceae bacterium | reverse complement strand
CGCCCCTATGGACGGGCGGGCAGCCTGGCGGTCTCGATTGCGGCGTTCGAGTCGTACTTCGGACCGGATGGTCCCGCCTGGCCCTACGAACGGCAGGCCCTGGTGAAGCTGCGACCCATCGCCGGTGATGCCGTGCTGGGGGCCGAACTGGTCGCCCTGCGCGACGCCCTCATTTATCGCGGCGCGCGGTTTGACGTGGTGGCGATGCGAGGGATGCGCGAACGACAACTGCGGCAACTGGTGACGGCCGGAACCTTCAACGCCAAGCTCAGCCCGGGCGCGCTCGTCGATGTCGAGTATCTCGTGCAGGGATTGCAGATCACCCATGGGGGCGACCGCCCCGCCATCCGCTCGACCAACACCCTGCAGGCCATTGCCGCGCTGGAACGGGGGGGCATCATCCCCCCGCACGACGCGGGCCGGTTGTGCGAGGCATACAACTTCCTGCGGCAGTTGATCGGCGCGCTGCGCATCGTCCGTGGCAATGCACGCGACCTCACCGTCCCTCCTGTCGACAGCGAAGAATACGCCTATCTCGCCCGCCGCCTCGGCTACGAAGACAACCTCCCCCGCCTGGCCGAAGACCAGCGGCGCCACACCGAGGCGGTGCTGGAAATCAGCCAGCGCTTGCTCGAGGGATGAGTCCGCAGCGATTCCCTTTCGCACAACCCGACGGTCGCTCGCCGCAGCACGCACAACGGGGCCGTTTCGAGGATTCCATGCGGCCGGACCGTCCGCCAATCACCGCCGACGGACCCCCAACATCACGGGGACGGGTCGGGGCCCAACCGGATCGGACGGGCGGTTCAGAATCTCCAGCCGTTCGTCCGGCCGACCCAACAGCAGGATGCTGCTCCCCCCGCCATCGAGGTTGAACGCCTCGCGACAACCAACCTCCTGCATCAGCACCGCCAGTTCCCGTTCGCTGACCCCCTCGCTGTATCCCCGCTGTCGCCCATCGACCACCAGCCAGGTCAGCCACCGGCCAGTCGCGTCGAGCCCCAGGGCTGAACGCGGATGCAGATCGCCCCCCTCCCCCGGCAGAATCCGCGCCTCGCGTAACAGCCCGCCAAACCCCGCCACGGCACAGACCGCCTCGCGCGGCTGTTCGACGGTCGGGCCGAGGTGGCCCCGTCGTTCGGCATCCAGCCAGAACATCCAGAACCCCGGCTGCGGCGGACTGCGGGTCTCGGTCCGGGTCCGCGCCCAACCCAGAATGTCGGACTGTCCGCCCGCGAGATAGATCGGGCGCACCCCCGCGGGAGGCCGAGGAAGCATCTCCCAGGCATTGGTATTGAGAGCGGCCACAAAGCCGGCCGTTCCAGCCAATTCACGAGGCGGGGTCAGCCGGGCTTCGACGGGTCCGTCGCCATCGGGATCCTTACCGACCGCCACGTCGACCTCATACTGCGACGCCTGCAGATCGAGCCGCAGCCAGTGCAGCCGCAGCGGGCGCGGTTCGGTGCGTGACTCCGTCCAGACCCGCCAGGGAAAAACCGGCGAGTCACGCCCCTCCGTCAGCCATTCCAGATTGCACCGGGCCAACGTCAGCCGGGTGTAATCGTGCGATTCATACAACAGCAGTATCGAACCATCGAGGGTGACGGCCAGGTCGCTGTAGCCGGCCATTCCTGGTTCGACCACCCGGCTGACCGGCCAGTCGTGCCCCTCGTTGGTCGACAGCCGCAGGGTCAGCTCGGCCCGGGCGGTCTGGCTGGCGGGGGTCGCCAGTAGCAGCCGGTTGCGATCCTGGTCGCGGGCCGTGCTGAAGCGGGCCAGGCTCCCCTGGCAGGACAGCTCCGGCAGGCGCGGGTCGTAGGTCACCGGCGACCAGGTCTGGCCCCGGTCATGGCTGGTGGCGACGGCGCGCTGCTTTTTCCCCCGTCGGCTGCGGGCATTCAGGTAGAGCACTCCATCGACCCGTTCGACCACCTCGCATTCATCCGAGGCGTCGCGGTCGAGCGCTCCCCCCCGTTGCCAGGTCTGTCCGCCATCGTCGGAAAAAAAGACGAATGACAGTTGCGCCTCACCCAACTGGGGAGTGGCGTCGGCCCAGCAGGGAATGACCAGCCGGCCGTCGCTCAGTTGAATGCCATGCCCCGGTCCGGTCCCCACCCAATGCCAGGCGGGATCAACCACCTGCGCCGTGATCTCCACCGGCGCAGCCCAGGTCTGGCCATCGTCGGTACTCTTCGTCAGCCAGACCTGCCGATTGTCGCGGCAGTAGGGAAGCCAGATGGTGCCCGTCCGGCGGTCGACCACCGGGCAGGGGTTGCCGATGGTGTGGTCGCCGTCGTCGGCGATGAGTTTCGGCTCCTGCCAGGTTCGGCCTCCATCGAGGCTGCGGCGCAGAACAAGATCGACGTTCCCCAAGTCCGAGGCGTCGTTCTTCCGGGCCTCGGCCAAAGCCAGCACCGTCCCGCGGGGGGTCACCACGAGGGACGGGATGCGGAAGGTGTGGTAGTCGAGATCGCGCGCGGCGAACAGGGTCTGCCGCTCGAGCCTGGCGGCCTCCTGTCCCGCACTTTGGCCAAACGCCGCAAAGAGCCCCAGGCCCGGGCTGACGAACCACACCAGTACACAGAGGATGAGGATGCGCATGGAACCGGAATGCGAAGAATTCGGCAACAGACGGCAGCAGTCTGTCGAGTCACGTGGTGTGCGACAAGTGGAACCGCACCCGTCTGGTCGCGATGGCCGGGCGGCCGTGCCCCAACCCATGAGTATCCGCCGATGTGATTTGACACTCATTCGTTGATTCGTTCAATCCGATGGACAACTCGCTCTCTCCAGAGATATCCTCAAGGGATCGGCAGTTTGGCGGTTCGCGCTCGGCCAATCGAGACTGACAGGCTGCGGGCACAGGCTGTCAACACAGGACCCGTGGGGGGGGTTTGGAACTGGGTGGGACCAGAGCCAGAGGATCGCAAGTTGGCGGACGGAGAGGCTGTTTCGTGAGGAATTTCCGATGAGTTTGGATGGTGACTCTGCTGATCTCCCCTCACACCCGGGTATTCCGAAGCGATTGAGACAGCAGGTGGTCTCGGCCTGCGATCAATTGTTGGCCCAGGCGTCGGCCGCCGATTCGAAAGTGGCGCAGCGCCCTTCGGGAATTTCTCCCGAAGTCCATCGCTTGCTGATGGCCGAACTGGATCTGCCCGATCCGCGGTCGAATGCGCAGCCGATGGATCCTTCCTCCCTGTGGCAGGATTCGTGGGACTGCGATCGCTTTCAGATCGTCCGGCCGCTCGCGTCGGGAGGGATGGGGCTCGTCTCGGAGGCGATTGACCGCGAGTTCGACCGCCACGTCGCCCTGAAGGAAATCCTGCCGGCAGGGGCCAATGACCCGGCGTATCGCCTGCGGTTTCAGACCGAGGCCGAGATCACCGCCCGGTTGGACCATCCGGGAATCATCCCGGTTTACAGTCGGGGGAGGCTGCCCGATGGCCGGTTGTACTACACCATGCGTCTCATTTCCGGAGACCACACCGGCACTCTGCAGCAGGCGATCCGGGCGTTCCACCATGACCAGATCCACTCCCCCGCGGGGATCAAGACGCCCGAGCGCGACCTCATCTGGCAGGGATTGATCCGCCGGGTCATTGCTGTCTGCCACACCATGGCGTACGCACATGCCCAGAATGTGTTGCACCGCGACCTGAAGCCTTCCAACATCCTGCTGGGTCCGTGTGGTGAGACGCTGGTGGTCGATTGGGGCCTGGCGCGGTTTGTCCATTCCGCTCCCGAACTCCACCTGTCGGAGCTGAAACAAGGCAGCACCGATCGCATGTCCTCGGCCACCCAGGCCACTGTGGGAATCGGAACGCTCGGACATGCCGCCCCAGAGCAATTGTCGGGCGAGGCAGCGGCGGCCAGTGCGGCAACCGACATTTATTCGGTGGGCACGATTCTCTATTCGGTGTTGACGGGGCGATCGCCATTCCCGGCGGAGCCGCAGGACGACCCCGCCGTGGTGACCGCACGGATCCGCGCAGGGGTCTTCCCCCCCCCGGGTAAGGTGAATCCGGGGGTCGATCCCGCCCTCGAGGCCATTTGTCTGAAAGCGATGGCGCGCGAGCCGACCCAGCGATATGCCGCAGTCAGCGATCTCGCCCAGGATCTCGAACGCGCCCTCGCCGGGGAACCAGTCTCGGCCTGGAAAGAGCCTCTCAGTCGGGCGGCCCGGCGATGGGTCAGCCGCCACCGCACCCTGGTGTCGACGGCGGCCCTGGGGCTGCTGATGTTGACGGCCGCCCTGGCAGCCCTGTCGGTCGTGCAAGCCTGGAATCGCACAGAGCTGCAGAAACAGGCACAGCAACTGGAAGATCAGGCCCAGGCCCTCGCGGCGGCCCTGCAGGAATCCCGGGCGGCCACCGAACGGGTCGCCGCCGCCCAGCAACGAACCGAGCAGTTGCGGATCCAGGCGATCGAAAACGCACGACTCGCGATCGCCGCCGTGAACCGGTTTCACCAGTCCGTGGCCACCAATGGCGAACTCAACAGCCAGCCTCAGTTCGCGCGGCTTCGCGAGCAGTTGCTGCGCGATCCCCTCCCCTGCTTCGCGGACCTCCGTCAGCGGCTGATGGCCGAGGAAGAGCCCTCTCGGGAATCACTGGCCCAGCTGCGCGACGCCACCATCCTGCTGGCCCAGGTTCATCGGGAGGTGGGTGATACCGGCGAGGCGCTGCGTCTGGGGATGGATACGATCGATCTGTGCCAGTCGGTGCTCAACTCGCCCCCCAACAGCGAACTTCCGACACGCGCCGACTGGCAACTGGCCCTGGCCCAGGCATGCCTCACACTGGGCAATTTCCTCCCGCAGGCGGAACACAAGTCGGAACGTCTGCAGACCATCCAGCGGGCGATCGTCGAATTCGAGGCGGCTCTCTCTCTCTTGCACGGAGACACCACCGCGATCCTGGTCGATCTGGCCACCGCCCACAGCCAGGCCGGCCTGATCCTGGCCGATCTGGGGCGTTTTCCGGAAGCCCGCGAGTCCGTCGAAAAGGCCCGCTCACTCCAGGAGCAGTTGATCGCCCGGACTGTCAACAACCCGCAATTGCGGCGCAGTCTCGCCGCCAATCATGAGCGGCTCAGTACGATTTTCGACCTCCTCGATGACCCGGTGACTGCGGCCGAGCAGTCCCGCCTGGCCGACGAGATCTTTCGCGCGCTGGGCGACACCAATCTCGATGATCCACAAGTCTTGACTCGACGGGCCGCCAGTCATCTGAATCGCGGTGTGACTCTGATGCGACGCCATCAGCACCAGCAGGCGGTCGACCAATTCCAGATCGCAGACAAACTCTGGCGACAACTCTGCCAGCAGATTCCGGGTCAGAATGAATTGGAAGATGGCTTGAGATACACCCAACGCAGCTTGGCTCAATCTCTCGAGTCGCTCGGCCGTCCAAGCGACGCCATCGCGGTGCTTCAGGATGCCATCTCGGGGCTGCGAGCGACCATGCAGAAGAGTCCCGCGGTGGCGAATTTTCAGGCCACCCTGGTCGAAATGTTGCACCGGTCGGGGCATCTGCTGCAGCAAACGAATCGCGGTGCCGAGGCCCGGCGGGCGTTCACCGAGGCGCTCGGGCAGGTCGAAACGCTGCTGCAGGGACAGCCCGAACAGAGGAACTGGCGTGTGCAGGAGATTGACCTGCAACTGCACCTTTGCCAATACGAGATTTCCGAGAATGCCCTCGACCTGGCTCGCGATCGCCTGGTGCAGTTTCGGGAAAGGGCTCGCGAGATGGCGGCCGCGACCGAGTCGTCGTACGACGAGCGGCAACTCTACCGCAACCTGCTGACCTTGCTGGCGACGATTTACGAACGCCGGGGTGAGGACGTCGCCGCGGGCCAATGCCTGGAGGTCCTGCGTCGCAACGCCACCCACGAACCCCAACTGCAGTCCCGGCTCGACCGGCTGCGACAGATCCAGGAGGGGGGCGATCCCGGCAGTCCGCAGGAATGCCTCGAATTGGGCGCGTTCGCGATGGAGTATCGGGAGACGGCCGTGGCCGAGCGATTGTTCCGGCAGGTCCTCGAACAACAGCCCGAATTGGCCACCGATCGCCAGAAACTGATCGCCTATCATGCCGCCCGCGCCGCCCTGTGGCAGGCATTGCAGCACCACGCCACCGATGCCGACCGCGCCGCCGCGTACCGACGGCGGGCTCTGGAGTGGCTGCGGATGGATCTGCGGGCCTGGCAGGAAGTCGCCGGGCGGAACCCCTCCCTCGTCGCCATCAACCTCAGCATGTGGCTGTCGGAGCCGACGCTGGTGCGGCTGCGGCAACCACCGTTCCGCGACACCCTGCCCCCCGAGGAACAAGCCGCCTGGCAGGAACTGTTCCAGGCTGTCCAGAGGCTGATCGACGCCGCTCCCTGAGCCGGGCCCAACGGCCACGTTGTCCGCCGTCACCCCGGACGATCGCGTGGTTCACCTCACTGCCAACCCGACAGTCCCGCGTGGGGTTCAACCGGTCCGACCCGCTCTGTGAGTGCCGCTCCCGTCCGGGACGATCCCTCCGGAGGTCTCCCTGGTCCTCAGCCGACGATCTCCGGGTGCGCTGGATCGCGAGGTCCCGCTGCCGATTTGCCCGCGACAGGTGCGCCGTCACCACGGTCCATCGTCGGACCATCTCGGGGAGTTCCGGCCTCGCCTGATGTTTGTTTTTTTCGAATCCGGGCTACCCGCGTGGCATAGGTGCCAGGCACCATGTACGCTCAAGCTTCGCCTCGCGTTGACTGTTCAGAGCGGGCCCTCCGCACCCCTGGTGTCTGTCTGCGGAAGTCGAACGAGGAAACAGGTCCCCTGCGGATTGTTGTCCCCCTTCCCCTGATGACTGTCTCATACCCCGGATCTGTCACCCACTGGATCAAGCCCCTGCAGGCCGGGGACCCCGCTGCCGCCGAATTTGTCTGGGACCGCTATTTCGACCTCATCGTCCGGCTGGCCCGCCAGCAACTTCTGGGGGTCCGCAATTCCTGTCAGGATGCCGAGGATGTCGCTCTCAGCGCCCTCAACGCCCTCTGCCATGCCGCCCGCGGCGGCAAACTGGCGTCCCTGGCCGATCGCGACGACCTCTGGCGGCTGCTGGCCACGTGCACCCTCCACCGTTCGCGGAACGTGCGCCGCGACAGCCGTCGACTGAAACGCGGCGGAGGAGTCGCTCTCCTGCCACTCCCCACCACTGGCCATGAACAGCCCCTCTCTACCCGCGAGCCCACCCCCGATGAGGCGGCGCAACTGACGGTTGACCTGCGGGCCCTGATGGACCGTCTCGATCGGGAGGATCCCACCCACCGGCTCCGCCAGGTGGCCCTCTGGAAACTCGAAGGCTTCACCGACCTGGAAATCGCCCGCCGCCAGAACTGCAGCAGCAAGACCGTCTGCGTCCGCCTTTCCCTCATCCGTGCCCTGTGGCAGTCGCTGCTGGTTCCATGACCCCGCCCCCCCCAACCCCGACTCCCGCTCCCCCGGCCCCGTCCAACTCCTTCCCGGTGAAGCAGTTCCCGCAGGCCGACTCTTCCGAAGTCGCCCGGCAGCGGGATGTGCTGGCGGCCTGCGAACGGTTCGAACACGACTGGCACCAGGGAACCGCGGCCGACCTCGAATCCTACCTCGCCGACGTCGCCCCCGCACATCGCGAGATCGTTCTCGCCACTCTCGAAGAACTGCTGAGGGAACTGCAGTCGGCGTCTCTCCACCACGATTCGTCAGTTGCCAGTCCGCGATTCGAAATCCTGCGGCCTCTCGCCGCCGGGGGCATGGGGGTCGTCTTCGAAGCGCTCGACCGCGAATTCCAGCGCACCGTCGCCCTCAAAGAAATTCTCCCGGCAGGGGCCGACGACGAAACCTACCGTCAACGGTTTCTCACCGAGGCCTCCCTCACCGGCCGTCTCGAACATCCCGGCATCATTCCCGTGTACAGCCGGGGAAGTCAGCCCGATGGCCGTCCGTTCTATGCCATGCGGCTGATCTCGGGAGAACAGTCGGGCACCCTGCAGCAGGCGCTGCGGCAGTTTCACGAGGCTCCCCCCGCCGATCCAGGCGAGCGCGACCTCGCCTGGCGTGGTCTGCTTCGCCGGGTGATCGATGTCTGCCAGACCATGGCCTACGCCCACAGCCAGGGGGTGCTGCATCGCGACCTCAAGCCGGCCAACATCCTGCTGGGCCCCTACGGTGAAACGCTGGTCGTCGACTGGGGTCTCGCCAAGGACCTGCGACAGCCCGCCCCCCCCACCGCCGGCCCGGCCACCGCGGGGGAAATGGCTCCCCGGAATCCGTCGGGCCAACGGCCCGACACTCCCGCCGGAGTCACCCAGGGCCTCGGGACCATCGGTCACGCCGCCCCCGAACAGCTCAGCGGCGAACTCGCCGCCGCAGGACCCGAAAGCGACATCTACTCGCTGGGAACCATCCTCTACGCCCTCCTGACGGGAACCTCACCGTTTCCCTCAACGGCGGGTGAGACTCCGTCGTCGGTGGTGCACAAGGTCCGCGCGGGGGATTTCCGCCGTCCCCGACTGATTCACCCTCACATCGATCCCGGCCTCGAAGCGATTTGTCTCAAGGCGATGTCGCGCGAACCGACGGCACGGTACGCCACGGCCAGTGCACTGGCGGCCGATCTGGAACGGCACCTGGCCGGGGAGGCTGTCTCGGCCTGGCCTGAGCCTTGGACCGTGCGGGCGCGTCGCTGGGTCGCGCGGCATCGCACGCTGGTCACCACTGGTGGGGTCGCCCTCACCCTGATTGCGCTCGGAGCAAGCACCCTGGCAGTCTTGCAGACACGCAACCGACAGGCCCTCGCCCACGAGGCGACCAAGCTGGAAGCGGCGCTACGGCTCGCCCAGCAGGAACAACAGACCGCCGAGCGGGAACGGACCGCCGCTGCGGCCGCCCGCGAGCAGGCCTTGACGGAGCGCAACCGGGCCATCGAAGGGGAGGCCTTGGCCGTCCAGGCCGTCGACGAATTCCGGAAAGC
>JBKCTR010000694.1:0-3104 GCA_046318755.1 Planctomycetaceae bacterium | reverse complement strand
AACGATTCCAGAACGTCGCCCCGGTCGCCGGCGAATATCTCGCCGCCAAGCATCGTGGACGCGGACTGGCCGTCGGCGATCTGAATGGCGATGGTCGCGTGGATGTAATCATTTCCAATGTGAATGAACCGGTGGCCTTGCTGGTCAACGAGACGCCCGACACCAATCACTGGCTCGGTTTGAAGTTGGTGGGCCGCGGCAGCGCCCGGGACGCCGTCGGGGCCTGGGTCCAAGTCACCACCTCGCACGGTCGCCAAACGCACCTGGTCAAAGGGGGGAGCAGTTATGCCTCGACCAGCGACCGAACGCTGCACTTTGGTCTCAAAGATGCCTCCCAGGTCGAGTCGGTGGAGATCCACTGGCCCTCGGGCATCGTGCAGACGGTGGGGCCCCTCGCCGCCGACCAGATCATCAATGTGGTCGAGCCTCCGGCTCCATAAGTCACCACACAGGCTGACCGGAACGAGAGACAGGCCCCCACGCCAACTTCGGCTGTGCCTGACCCAATCCCGCAACCGTCCACGGCTGGCAATTGCCAGCCGGCGGCCCGAAATTCTGCCGACTGCGGAGACCTCGCGGTCCCGTGCCGGGCGATTCGTCATGCTTGGTTCCTGCGAATCCGGCAACGTCCTGCCAGTTGCCACGGCTCCTGAATGCTGTCGGGTCTGCGGGGCGGCCGCTTCCCAGACAATCACTTTGCGCAGTCGGTAAAGTCTGCCAATCCGCCATCCTCGCGGAGCCGGTGGAGGGAGCCGCCAGTCCTTCAATCGTGCCCGCCTGGATCAACGGCGGACCGATTCCAAAGTCTCACCGCGTCGACTTTACGGACTGGGCCGAGTTCTCGGCCCCAATCAGAACCGGTCCAACCGGTCGTTCCGGAACTCCCGTTTCGTCCGCTACCATTGTTGGCATCGTTTCGAACGTCACTTCTTGTGATGACTCTGCCGGTCCTATCGAGCGGGACCGGCCCTACAGCTTGCCTTCTCGGACCAACCGTCACCACGCCTACGACCGCGCCTCAAATCGTCGTAAACGTCCGTAAAAATAGCACTTTGCGACTCTCAAGAGCAATTTGGGCAGGGGCCGATCATTGGGGTCAGTCTCGATAATCCGACTCACCGAGTTGTGACGGGAATCGGGACTTTCGGCTTTGCCGGAGATCGACTCGGGTTGAGGATCTTCCCGACGGCACCGAATTCGTGCTGGCATCCGCCCCTCGTCGCGGGGGGAATGCCAGTCCTCTCAGGAAGGAGACCTGCTGACATGAAATGGACCAATCTCTACTCGGCCGTTTTGGCGATGTCGGGCCTGATGGGTACGGCCATTGCCGGAACCTGTGCCCCCGCCTCTCTCGGCGATCATGGGGCGGGTAAGGCGACGGGATGCGCCCCGGCCTACCAACCCTGCGCCAGCAAGCCAACCATCTGCCGCCCCAATCACCGGAATGTCTGCACCTACCAGCGGTCCTGCACCAAGCAGGCCTGCGGAACCTGCGGCCCGAATGGCGGGCTGGGCAACGGCGGGATGGGGAATGGAGGCCTCGGAAATGGTGGCTGCGGGACTGGCAACGGGGGCTGTGCTCCCCGGGCGGTCGCGGCCGCGACCAGCTGTGCTCCCGCGGCCTCGGCTGGCTCGTGCGGAACCAACGCCTCCACCGCCTGTGCTCCCAAGAGCTGCGGTGTGAAGGGACTGTTCGGCAAACTGTTTGGTGGCTGCAACAAGGGTGGTGCCACTGGCTGTGCCCCGGCCGCGGCGGGCTGTGCCGCTCCGGCGGGTGCGGGCTGTGCCCCGGCCGCCGTGGCCGCGAATGACCCCGGCTGTGCCGCTCCCCGGGCGAGCTGCGCCCCGGCCCCCAAGGCCGAACGGTGCTGTCCGAACAACCGTGCGGAAGTGGCCCAACTGATTCACGAATCGCAGACCGCCTGCTACGCCAAGCAGCGTCGTCGGGCCCTGACCAAGCTGGGCCGCCTCGACTGTGCCTGCAACCCCGAGATCATGCACGCCTTCGCCTACAGCCTGAATGACTGCGACGAACGGGTCCGCAAGGAAGCCGCCGAGCAGATTCACAAGCAGACCCGCAAGAACAGCTGCTGCTGCCAGGCCGAAGTGGTTGCTGCCCTGACCTGTGCCCTGGCCGACTGCGACCGCGGTGTCCGTCGGGCTGCCGAGAAGGCTCTGCAGTCTTGCGGCTACGAAGTGAAGAACTGCAACGAATCGAAGTGTGCTCCCGCCGCGAAGACCTGTGCTCCCTCGCTGGCTGGTAACCGGGGCTGTGCCCCCTCCGCTGTCGCCTCGAACCGCGGCTGTGCTCCCGCCGCGGCTGGTGCCAACGGGTGTGCTCCTTCGGCTCAGGCGATGGTTCCCGCCGCCCCGGCCGCGTCGATCTACGCTCCCGCCACGACCGAGCCCGCTCCTGTCGCTCCGGTTCCCGCGGTGGACGACAATGTCGCTCCCGCCCCGATTCCCGAAGCGGGTGAGCCCGCCGCCTACTTCCCCTCTCGCCTGAACAAGACTCAGACGAAGACCAAGAAGAGCGGCTTGTCGAACCTCTTCGGACTCCGCGGCTAATCGCCGCCACCGACGGCCAGCCCTCTCAACATGGCTGACCTGAAGTGAGTGAACCAGACCCCGGCAGGATTCGTCCTGCCGGGGTTTTTTCGTTGGAAATTGGTGACGAGGTGCAGAGAGCAACGGAGTGGTGCGCATGGAAACAACCGCCCGTGGGGGACTGACTCGGAATCGCTGCTGAAAGGACAACTGCTCTGCCACTACAACCACCTGGGATGGTGATCGATGGGTGGAGAGGAACGACAAGGCGACACATCCGGAGGTGTGTGATGCCGGTCTGCAGATCGCTTCCGATGCAGTCGCGGTGACGAATTCCCCAATCGGGCCCCGCGATCCACGCCCCCGCCGGGCACTCCAACCACTCGTCCGAACCTTTCCTGAAGGGCATGCATAGGGGGACCTGGCTTCGACTCGGCTCGTGAGAAGGATCCCCCGCGTGGCCGCGCCATGTGTCGTGGCACGCTACGGGCCCTACGCAATCCGCCCCCCGCGCGGTCACCCCGCCCCCGGCCTATGCAATCCCTACAGGATTGAGT
>JBKCTR010000693.1:0-3185 GCA_046318755.1 Planctomycetaceae bacterium | reverse complement strand
CCCGGCAGAATGCGGTTCGAAAACCAGCGTGTGAGAGAGATGGACAACTCTCGCGTCCGCGGTCGACCACAGATCTTGCAGCCCGCGGTTCCTTCGAGACCGAAGCCCGTCAAGATCATGGTCGACCTCTTGGTTCCCGCTGGAACAGTCGCCAGCGTCGCCGATCGACACCATCTTCGGGCGTGAATTCGCCAAGTGACCGTCACCACCATGGACAAGAATTCGTACATCGGCTTCGTTGTCTCCCCAAGGACGCTTGAGATTGCGCTGCCTCCTGATGGGCAGACCTTCAAGTTCTATCATGATCAGATTGGTCTGGCCTCCCTGTTGAAGAAACTGCCGCCTCGGGACCAGTGCGTGATCGTGTTCGAAGCGACCGGTGGTGCGGAGTGTGTCGTCGTGGCCGAACTGCTTCAGGCAGGTTGCCGGTTGGCATGGGTCAAGCCCGCTGAGGTAAGGCACTTCGCCACCGGCATGGGGCTGAAGGCCACGACGGATTCCGTCGATGCCGCCGTGCTGTTCCAATTCGGATCGATGCGAGAACTCCCTTGCCTTTCCATGGGGCCTGGCCCGCTGGACGAACTGCAGCAACTTGTCCAACGCCGTCAACAACTCCTTGAGTTGCACGCTCAGGAGACCGTTCGACTCGGGCAGACTCTCGCCCAACCCCTGCGAAAGAGCATGGGGGTGATGCTGAAATTACTGGAAGACCAGGTCCAAAAGATCGAGAGCGAGATTGCCCGGATGATCCATAATCCCGATGGCTCGAAACAGAAGTCCGAGTGACGGCGTCGGTGCCGGGAGTCGGCGTCCGGACTGTGGACCCCTGGGCTGGATGAGGATGTTCTGTCGGGAACGTGTGCGGTCTACGTGGTGCGCGTGGAGGTTGGATTGTTCGGCTTGGCGAACATGCGCACGTTGTGCCGTCCTCCCGAGACTGGGTGTGACTCAACGTGCTGCGCACTGTCTTGCCAGCTTCTCTGGTTGGCTCACGCTTTCAGGGGCCACGCTCCTTCGCGGGGAGACCTGACTGGACCGGTCGTCATCAGAGGGGCAACCACGGCTCTGCCTTAGGCGATCTTGGTCGATACGGATCAATCTTGGGGCCTGCTCCCACGAGAGGGATTTTGCAGACTTCCTCCCAACAGCGTCCCGCCGGGACATGAGATCACACTTGGACTGTCCCCCCCAGCAGTCGGTGCGGGAGAAACAGGAGACGCGAAGTCGACGTGTGGCCCTGCCGTGTGATGGTCATCTGGTCTTCCAGAGCGCGGGTGAAATGCAAATCCGGGAACAGCCGCGTATGATCGGCACAGCAACGGCAAACTGTCGAGTACCGCGCGGTCCCGATGGGGCTCGCGTCGCTGGGCGGACAGGGAGGGAACCCGGTCGTATCGAACGTGTCCCCCGCCTGTTCGGCCCCGTGGATGTGCGACTGCCCGCGACGACGGTCCGCGGTGCTGTGCGTGCCGGGTGCGGGTCGGAGCCGTCTCGTTGTCGGCTGGCCGTGGTTGTGGTGTGTTGCGCTGCCGGTCGCGCGGCGTGAGTCACACTCTCGCCGGACTTGATTGGCTGGGATTCCATGGGCCCGGACTTGTTTGGCCCGGACTTGTTTGGCCTGGTCGACCCGGCCAGGTCACTTCCGGGCGCGGTTGCGGGGTGCGTGTTGGCAAGACGAAGGATGATGTGACGATGGCGGAATTGGCGAGGTTTGTGTTCATGACGTGCCAGGTGGGGGCAGAGCCAGCCTTAAAGGCCGAGATCGCCCGCGACTGGCCGGGGTTGCGCTTCGCCTATTCCCGCCCCGGGTTCGTCACCTTCAAGCATTCGACCGGGGCCGAGTTCTCGGATGAGTTTCACACCCATGCGGTCTTTGCCCGGTCGACGGGGGTCTCGTTGGGCAAGGTGACACAGGGGACCCGCGAGGAGCGGGCCCGGCAGGTGTGGCAGATTCTGGGAGACCGGCCCATTGCCGATCTGCATGTCTTTCCGCGCGACACGTTCGAGCCGGGGTTTCGCGATTACGAGCCAGGGTTGACCGACGCATCTCGGGAGATTGACACCCTGCTGCGGAGCGTGTCCGAAGCCCCGCGGGGGGTGGCCGAGCGGGTGCCGCCCCCCCCTCCCGATCCCAAAACGGGTCCCTGGGTGGCCGACGTGGTGCTGGTGGAACCAGACGAGTGGTGGATTGGCTGCCATCGGGCCCGTCGGCCGGTCTCGGCGTGGCCGGGAGGGCTGCTGCCTATGGATCTGCCAGCGACGGCGGTTTCGCGGGTGTATCTCAAGATGCAGGAATCGCTGCTGTGGGCGGGTTTCAAGCTGGCGGCGGAGCAGACCGTCGTGGAATTGGGGAGCGCGCCGGGTGGGGCTTCGCAGGCCTTGCTGGAACGTGGACTGTGGGTGGTGGGAATCGACCCGGCCGAGATGGACCCGATGGTGTTGGCCCATCCAGGATTTCGGCACGTGCGGAAGCGGTCGAAAGATGTGCCCCGCCGGGAGTTCCAGCGGGCCGACTGGCTGACCTGCGACATCAATCTGCCTCCGAACTACACGCTCGACACGGTGGAGGCCATTGTGAAAGCCCCCGGAGTGCGTCTGAAGGGGGTGATCATGAACCTCAAGTTGGTCGACTGGAAGTTGGCCGAGTCGATTCCCGAGTACCTCGCGCGGGTGCAGTCGTGGGGCTTCCGTCAGGTCCGAGCCCGGCAACTGCACCATAACAGGCAGGAAATCTGCGTCGTGGCGAAGTAGGTGGGTGAGGGGCCGGCCGTGCGGCTGTTGACTGCGGCGCCGTTCAATCGGCTGCGAAATCGGGTGCCGAAGTGGAACCGGGGGGACGGTGGACTCTGGTGCGCGGTGGACGGGGCGGGGACGGTGCGGGGCGGTCGGGACGTGGTTCGCGTCGAGCCGCCGCGTGTGATCGAAGGTGGCACCGCAAGCGCTGGTTTTGGAGCACTGCTCTGCGAGTGCCGGTCTGGGGCGGGGGCCGGTCTGGCGGGGCCTGTCTCGTTGGGTCGGGAGGCTGCGGGGTGTGGGTGGGGCGGGGGGTTTGGCGAGTGGTGGTGGGAGGGAAACCTCGGGAAAACAGCGGTGAGATCCCGCTTTTCCATTTTCCGACAGGGCGTTAGAATGGCCCACGGCTGGAATGGAGGGTACGCCCTGCTGATGCGCCCGCAGATTTGTTC
>JBKCTR010000692.1:0-3519 GCA_046318755.1 Planctomycetaceae bacterium | reverse complement strand
TTCCCCAACGGTTCGTTGGGGCGCGATCCCAGCCGGACTGATCGCGGCACACCCGAGACGGGAATCACCCCCCGGAAATCGTCCCCGATGGAATGACTTGCGGCCTCTCCGTTTCCCTTCCCCGGGAGATCGGCACGCCGCCCCAATCTCCCACCGACCCACTCCACCGGGGCACCAAAACAACGAGAGCCGGCTGCCCACGACAGGCAAACGGCTCTGCTGCGCGTCATCACGCGGCCAACCGTCTTCCGCTGCAACGGAAGTCGGTCGGCCCCCGACATCTACTTCCGGAACACCGGATCATTCGGGTTCCCACGCGACAGCAGGTAGGCGAACAGATCAAGCACCTCGGCTTCGTTGAGGGGCTTGAGCAAGTCCGCTGGCATCAATGAAGTGGCCGACAGATGCTGCTCTTCGACCTGATCCTTGGCGATCTCGACCGTCTTGCTCGAATCTTCGGGATCGGTCACCAGCCGGATCACCTTTCCGTCGTCTCCCACCAACCGACCGGTGTGGGTCTTTCCCTCCTTGGTCTCGACCACCACCGCCTTGTACTGGTCCGAGATGACCTTGCTGGGTTCGAGAATGGCGTCGGCCAGATCCTGCGGAGTGAACCGACCCGCCAACTGGGTCAGATCGGGACCCGTGGCTCCGCCATCCCCCCCAAACCGGTGGCACACCACGCAGCGGGTCGAGGCGAAGGTCTTCTGGCCATTCTTGAAGTCGCGTCCCTTGAGCTGGGTCGAAATCAGTTGCAGCACCTCATCACGCTTCCAGTCTTTCCCCGGCCCGGCGGGCTTGGGGAGTTCGGGCGGCTGATACGGCTTGCGGGCTCCCAGCGCCTCGATCGCCAACCGTTCGACATCGGTCGAGTTCTCGTAGGCGTCTTTGTCCATGTTGCGGAGGAACCCCTGGAAGCTCGCCCCTCCCGACCACTTCTGGGCCTTCGAGTACCATTGGAAGTACTGCCGCTTCTGGTCGACGGTCCAGCCGGTCTTGAGATTTCGCAATGCAAACGCCAGAGAAATCTGCTGCGCATCGGGACGATTCGCCAGCATCGAGGCAATGGCCCCGCCGTAACCGCGGTTCCGTTCAATCAGCTCTTCCAGGCCGTCTTTGCCCGCCACCGCAGACGCCGGCTGGCCCGGCACGTACACCGGAGCAATCTGGTTGCCCGGATCGGCCACGGGATGGGTGGGGTCCTGGGCCAGCAGTGGCAAGGTCTTGGCCACCACCTCGGGGGACTTCAAAAAGACCAGCAGGCTGCAGAGCTCGCGGGTCACACCAGCGTCCTTCGCGGGATAGAAGGCGATCAAGCGCTCGGCCAACCCCTTGCGGGTGGTCTCGTCGGGTTCGCCCAGGCGAATCAAGCAGAGCTGCCAGGCCCTCGCCAAGGCCAACTGCTGACTGGTCGACAACTCGCCGAACTTGATCCGATTGAGGGCGGCCAGCAAGGCGGGCTGGACTGCTTTGTCTCCCTGCCGCGCAAGGGCGATCGCCCCGACGATGAGAGCGTCGGTGTTGGTCGCCGTCAGCACCTTGTCGCGCCACAGGTCGACCGGTTGATTCTCGATCGCCACCCGGGCCGCGTAGGCGATGAAGCGGTCGGAGTGCGACAAGTACGGCCAGACTTGCTCCACCGTGGCCTTGGGATCGGCGGTCAGCCGGTGGGCCGCCTCGATCTTCCGCCGCAACGACCGCAGGTCGGCTCCCTTCTCGTCATGGGGGTTGACCACAGCGGTCGACTCCTGGCCGGTGTAGGTCACCCGATACAACTCCGACTGCGTTCCCCGGCCGCCGATTGTGAAGTACAGGGCCCCATCGGCACCGACGGTGTTGTCGGTGAGGGGCAGCGGGGTGCGCGAGACGAATTCCTCCTTCACCGCCTTGTAGCTCGACCCGTCGGGCTCGATATGAATCGCATACATCGTTCCGAAGGTCCAGTCGCAGATATAGAGTGCCTTCTGGTACTTCGCGGGGAACTTGGTCCCGTAGCCAAACTCGACCCCCACGGGAGAGCCGGGGCCGATATTGACCAGCGGCGGCAGACTGTCGGGGTAGTAGGTGGGCCACTTGGCAGTGCCGCTGCGCCAGCCGAACTCACTGCCACTGGTGGCGTGCGAGACCCGCGTGGGGCGATACCAGGGGGCACCGTAATCCCACTCCATGTCGGCGTCGTAGACGAAGAGTTCTCCATCGGCGTTGAACGCCATGTCGTACTGATTGCGGTACCCCGAGCTGATGATTTCCCAGGACTTCCCCTCGGGATCAGTCTGGGCAATCCAGCCCCCCGGCGCGAGAATGCCGGTGGCGTGACCATTGGCATCCCACTGGCGCGGCAGAAGCTGGACTTCATCCCAGTTGGTGGGGAGCCGGCTCGACATCCCCTCCGGGGGTTTGGCCGTCAGCGGTTCGGCGCGAGCCCCCCCCATGATCTGCGGCTGAGCATTGCGTTGGGGATCGAACGGGGGCAGCGTATGGTTGCCGCCGATCACGACCAGCGACTTGCCATCGGGAGTGAGGCGGACCGCATGGGGCCCATGCTCTCCACCGCCGCGGAATTCCTTCAACTTGACCACTTCGTCGAGTTGGTCGTCGCCATTCGTGTCACGAACGCGATAGAGTCCGCTACCCGGCCCCCCGTTGCACACCACATACAGACTGTCGAACGCCCAGAGCATCCCTTGAGCGGCGGAGATGTTCACGGCGAGGTGTTCGACCTTCGTCGGTTCCTGGCTGCCGATCGGCGCGGGAGTGATCCGGCAGAGTCCCTTCCCTTCCTGGTCGCTCACCAGCAGGCGTCCCTTGGCATCGCGGGTCAGGCAGACCCACGAACCGAGTTCGTCCTTGGGGACGGTAAACAGCCGTTCGACCTGGAACCCAGCCGGGACCTGAAACTCGGCCTTGCTCGCATTGCCCCCCGAGGCATTCAGGAAGACATTCCCCCAGGGAGCCATGCCCAAAGGACCGATCTTGCGGACGCCCCCCCAGGCCTGGGCCTCTTTGTTGGGAGCGAATTCCCAGGTTCCATCGGTCACCACATGGGTCACCTTTCCATCGTCGCCGACCAAGGCCAGTTTGAGGACGAAGGCCGCCGGTCCCCCTTCATTCCGGAGCGACGCCGTCAGGACGTTCTCTCCGTCACGCAGGAAGGAGGCGACGTTGACCTCAATGGGCTCGGCCCACTCGCCTGTCTCACCCACCTTGCGGCCATTCAACTCGAGGACCGCGCGGTTATCGCACGAAGCCCGGAGCCACCCTTTCTTGGCGGAGGTGGTGACTTTCTTGCGGACCACCGGGTTTTCGTTGTCATTGGGTCCCCAGATCCAGTCGGGATTGGGACCCTGCTTGAGGACATCGCCGGCGGGTGTCGAGGGATCGGCCGCGGCGGGCTTCCCCACGATGGGGGCGATTTCAGCACGCTGTTCATAACGGCGGTCGGCGACCTTGTCGGCCGACCAGGCTGGGGCCACCCACGCCAGGCCGATCAGACAGCCCCACAGACCGCAACTCCAAAGA
>JBKCTR010000691.1:0-3667 GCA_046318755.1 Planctomycetaceae bacterium | reverse complement strand
CCGGTGGGGGCGGCGTTGGCGAAGGCCGAGGGAGATCCGTCTCATCCGCTGCATCTCTGGGCCACGCTGCAGCGGCCGGGGGCCGACGCGACTTCGGTCGCGACGCGCTGGTCCGAGCAGGCGGCTCACTGGCAACAGGAGCTGGCCCAACGGCGAGAGTTCAACCGCCAGTTTGAGCCGCTGTGGGATCTGCGCGGTCCCCAACAACGCGACTGGTTCCGCCATGGCACGGGCCCAACCGGCGAGTCGACCCCCGCGGGTGAGTTCACGGTTGAGCCAACGGGGGACCGCGTCGTACGGGGTCTGCTGCCGTCGGGAACGTACAGCGCTCTGCTGAGCACCCGCCATCCGGGCGTCTTGAGTTCCCCCCGGTTTGTGATCGACACCGACAGCATCAGCGTGCGGGCGTTGGGGCAAGGGGCGATGGCCCGTGTGGTGATTGAGAATTATCCCCTGGGGAACGGGGGCATTTACCCGGCGGCCCGCTTGTCGCGCGAGGAGCTGGGGTGGATCCGCATCGACACGGCGTACCGCAAGGGGTCGCACGCCTATCTTGAGTTCGTCACCGATACGGCCGAGCGAGCGCACTGGGGAGCGGTGGCGGTGGTGAAGTCGAATGGAGGCGAGCCCCCCCGGGAGACCGAGTTGCCGATCGCCTGGTTCCTGGAAGGTCCCGCCCCACAAACGCCGGAGGAACTGACCCTTCGCCATGCCGAACGGCTGGTGCAGGGGGTGACGGCATGGGAACAGGGGACGCTCGATGACAGTGCCTGCCAGGCTCTGAATGTCTTTCTGCAGGGGGGCCTGTTGCCAATGTCACTGGCCGAGCTGCCCGAGGTGGCTGCGCTGGTGGCCCGATATCGCGAACTGGAAGGGCAGATTCCCGTGCCGCGTCGGGCGGCTGGGCTGCTGGAGGTGGCGGGATACAACCAGCCGCTGTTCCAACGCGGCAACCACACCCGTCCCCGCGACGAGGTTCCCCGGGGAGGGCTGTCGCTCTGGGGACCGTCGGCCTTTGCGACCCAGGGGAGCGGCCGGCTGGAGCTGGCGCAGCAGACAGCGTCGGCCGAGAATCCCCTCGTCGCGCGGGTGCTCGTGAATCGACTGTGGCATCATGTGTTCGGGCAGGGACTGGTCGCCACGGTCGACAATTTCGGGCATCTGGGAGAGCAGCCGTCGCATCCCGAGTTGCTCGATCATCTGGCCAGTGACCTGATGGCCGGGGGTTGGTCGATCAAGTCGCTACTCCGGCAGTTGGTCTTGTCGCAAGCCTTCCGCCAGTCATCACAGCCCTCGGAGCAGGCCCGCGAGAGCGATCCCCAGAACCGGTTGCTGTCGCATGCCCGGGTGCGCCGGTTGGAAGCCGAAGCGATACGGGACGCGATTCTGGCGACCTCCGAAGAACTGTCGCTCGCGATGTATGGGATGGGGCCGAATGTCTACTACACAACGAAAACCGAAGGGGGCGGGCCCGTGGGACCGCTCGATGGAGATCGTCGCCGCAGTGTCTGGCTGCGCATCCGGCGGAATGCCCACAACCCGTTTCTCGAAGCGTTCGACACCCCCAAGCCGGTCTCGACGCGGGGGCGGCGCGATGTCACCAATGTCCCGGCCCAGGCGCTGACTCTGCTGAATGATCCGTTTGTGATCGATCAGGCGCTCAAGGGAGCCCGGCGGGTGGTGGGCGGGGGCGGGGCCGAGCGTGACAAGATCGAGAGGCTATACCGGCGGGCCCTGGGGCGGCCAGTGAGTGAGGACGAAATCGGGCCGGCGATCAACTTTCTCGATGGGCTGCGCAGCGAGCATGCGGCGGTGGCTGACGCGGGAGAACGAGAAACACTGGTGTGGCGCGACCTGCTGCACGCCCTCTTCTGCCTGAAGGAGTTTGTGTATGTCGACTGACCAGTGGGCGGTTTCGCGAAGGGAGCTGTTGCGGCGGGCGTCGAACGGGTTCGGAATGGTCGCCTTGCACGGTTTGCTGGCGAACGGCGCTCTGGGAGATTCGGCACCGACCGGCGGCGTGAGGCCGGCCGCCGCAGGGCCTGACGGTCCGCAGATTCCGCACTTCGCTCCCCGGGTGAAGAATGTGATTTTCTGTTTCATGTCGGGTGGGGTCTCGCACGTGGATACGTTCGACCCCAAACCCCGGCTGAAGACCGACCATGGCAAGCCGATGCCGGTTCCGGTGAAGCCCACGATGTTCAACGCCAACGGGAACATCATGGCCTCTCCCTGGGAGTTCGCCCCCCGGGGCGAATCGGGGATGCCGATCAGCGAGCTGTTCCCAAACATCGCCCGGTGTGCCGACGATCTGGCGGTGATTCGCTCGATGACCAGCGTGGGGACCGAACACGCGCAGGCCAATTACTTTCTGCACACGGGGTTTTCGCTGGCCGGGCATCCCAGCGCGGGGGCCTGGGTCAGCTATGGATTGGGAAGCGAGAACCGCAATCTGCCCGGGTATGTGGTCTTGGCCAGCGGCGGAGCGCCGCTGGGGGGGATCAACAATTTCGGGAATGGGTATCTGCCAGCCGTCTATCAGGCCTCATTGATTGATCCCACCCAGAAAGAGCCCTTGGCCAACATTGTGCCCCGGGAACCCGATGGCCGGCAGCGGCGGAGGTTGGCGTTTGTGACGCAGGCGGACCGGCAGCGCATCGCGCTGCGGGGGGGCGACGACCAGCTCGAATCGGCGATTCGGAACTATGAGGTGGCCTACCGGATGCAGACGGCCGTCCCCGAGTTGACCGATCTCGCTGGGGAGACCCAGGTGACGAGGACGCTCTACGGACTGGATTCTCCGGTCAAGGAGACTTTGGAGTACGGGCGTCAATGCCTGCTGGCCAGGCGGTTGGTGGAGCGTGGGGTGCGATTCGTGGAGCTGACATGCCTGCCCCGCCCGGCCGAACTGGGGCAGATTGGCAACCCGTGGGATCAGCATGGAGGGTTGAAAACAGGGCATGCCGAGATGGCTCAGCAGGTCGATCTGCCGATTGCCGGGTTGATCACCGACCTGAAGCAGCGGGGCTTGTGGGAGCAGACCCTACTCGTGTGGGCGGGGGAGTTTGGGCGGACCCCCTTCGCCCAGGGGAGCGACGGGCGGGACCACAATCCCTTTGGATTCAGTGTCTGGCTGGCCGGGGGCGGGGTGCGGGGGGGGACCATTTACGGGGCGACGGACGACTTGGGGTATCACGCGGTGGAGAATGTGGCCACGGTCTATGACCTCTGGGCGACGGTGTTGCACCTGGTGGGGGTCGATCACGAGCGGCTGACCTACCGGCACGGCGGGCGGGATTTCCGGCTGACCGATGTGCATGGGCAGGTCATCGACTCCATCCTGGCGTGAGGCGCAGCGGTGGATAGAGCCCGGGGGGATGATCCCGGGTGAAATCGGGCAAATTGCGTTCCCGATGGCCGACGGTTGCCTGGGCCTGCCGGAATCGAATGGGAATGCTCGCGGACGGTCAAGAGCCGGACTTTATGTCGACCTCGGGAACTGTCGGGCCGGGTGACGAGCGGTCGGGAGTTCGCGGGTCGTTACGACCCCACCTGACCGGGGGGGGAATCTGAGAAATGTCTGGCACGGGGGTGGACAGGAATTGCGTTCCATTGGGTGGCCCACTACAGAGGGGGAGTTCCGACCGCGCGGAATTGCATTTGCTGT
>JBKCTR010000690.1:0-2500 GCA_046318755.1 Planctomycetaceae bacterium | reverse complement strand
CGCCGCAGATTCCCGCCGGCCAACGGGTGGTCGAAGATGACCGTCCCTCGGCGGGTCATATGCAGATCAACCATCCCACTCCCCAGGGGGGCTTCTTCGAAGCCGCCGTGAGATTGGGGGATCGCGTCGTCACCGGGGCTCGGCTGGGGACGGTCTACGATCCCCTGGGGCGAACGCCGGTGCCGATCCACGCGCGGTACGCCGGCCAGGTGATCGTGCTGCACACCTACGCCCGGATCGAACCCGACACCAGCGTGGCCGTTGTGCTGGAAGAAACGGCCCCGTAGGAATCCTGGGCCTCCGCCGCTGCAACCCCGCCGCCACCACCCCAGCTTGAGCCGCCTGAACGAAAACCGCCAGGCGGTCGCCGTCCGATCAGCCGTCCTGGCAGCCTCTCGCGGCCGACCGGCCCGGGTCTGAGACGGTTGGAAAAAACCGGCTGGCTGGCGTCCAACGTCTGGCCCCCGCGGGACGGTCTCCAGATGTCGACCAGGGGAAACCATGTTGTCCCACGGGTGCGGCGCAACAAAAACCCCGGGCCAGTGGAAAGTTCCACTGGCCCGGGGAGGTTCGTCAGACTCGGCGGGGACTGAATCCCCGCGCGAGGATTTACTTCTTGGCGGCCTTCTCGGCGATCGCAGCCTGAGCGG
Organism: Planctomycetaceae bacterium; assembly: GCA_046318755.1. Taxonomy (GTDB): domain Bacteria; phylum Planctomycetota; class Planctomycetia; order Planctomycetales; family Planctomycetaceae; genus UBA10511. The sequence goes on along the minus strand of JBKCTR010000690.1, from coordinate 1,850 downwards.
CGGCGAGTCGCGCGATCGGCACCCGGAACGGCGAGCAGCTCACGTAGTTCAGCCCGATCTTGTGGCAGAACATCACGCTGCTCGGGTCACCGCCGTGCTCGCCACAAATGCCGATCTTGAGATCGCTGCGGGTCGCCCGGCCACCTTGTACGCCAATCTTCATCAGCCCGCCGATGCCGTCCTGGTCAATCGTCTGGAACGGATCGCTGCCAATGACGTCGTTCTCGCGGTAGTAGCCGATGAATGTGCCGTAGTCGTCCCGGCTGATCCCCAACCCGGTCTGGGTGAGGTCATTGGTGCCGAAGCTGAAGAACTCGGCTCCCTGGGCGATCTGGTCGGCACAGATGGCGGCCCGGGGGACCTCGATCATGGTGCCGACGAGGTACTTGAGGGTCACGCCGGTTTCCTTGAAGACCGCTTCGGCCTGGGCCCGCACGATCTTCTCCTGGTTCTTGAACTCGGCCAGGAAGCCGACGAGGGGAATCATCACCTCGGGCTCGACTTCAATCCCTTCCTTCTTGACCAGCACGGCCGCCTCGAAGATCGCCCGCGCCTGCATGGCGGTGATCTCGGGGTAGACGATGCCCAATCGGCAGCCGCGGTGACCCAGCATGGGATTGCTCTCATGCAGTGAGTGCACCCGCTCGGCCACCACCTCGGCGGAGATCCCCAGCGTCTTGCCGAGTTCCTTTTGGGCGGCGGCGTCGTGCGGCAGGAATTCGTGCAGCGGCGGGTCCAGCAGGCGGATGGTCACCGGCCGCCCCTTCATCTCGCGGAACAGGCCCGCGAAGTCATTCCGCTGGAACGGCAACAGCTTCTTCAGCGCCTTCTCGCGGGCCGGCAGATCGTCGGCCAGAATCATCTCGCGGAATTCGCCGATGTGGTCGAAGAACATGTGCTCGGTCCGGCACAGGCCGATCCCCTCGGCTCCGAAGGCAATCGCCTCGGCGGCCTGGTCGGGCTGGTCGGCGTTCGTCCGCACCTTCAGCTTGCGGGCCTCGTCGACCCAGCCCATCAACTGGGCATACCGCTGGTAGATCTCCGACTGCTCCGGCTTGAGGGTCTTCTTCAGCATCACCTGAATCACTTCGCTGGGCTGGGTCTTCACTTCGCCCGCGAAGATCTCGCCAGTGAAACCGTCGATGCTGATGTCGTCCCCTTCCTTGAGGATCTTGTCTCCCACCGTCACGGTGCCGGCGTGGTAGTCGATGTTCAACTCACCGGCACCGACGATGCAGACCTTGCCCATCTGACGGCTCACCAGAGCCGCGTGCGAGCTGGCCCCGCCGAACGCCGTCAGAATTCCCTTCGCCACCTTCATGCCGCGGAGGTCTTCCGGGCTGGTCTCGCGGCGCACGAGAATGAGGTTGATGTTGGGGTTCTTGTTGAACTGCGCCTCGGCATCGCTGGCGTGGAAGACAATCTTCCCCGAGGCGGCACCGGGACCGGCGTTGATCCCCTTGGTCAACAGGCGGCCCTGCGACTGGGCAGCCTTCTTCGACGCCGGGTCGAAGATCGGCTGCAGCAGTTGGTTCAGGTCGTCGGCCGGAATACGGCGGGCCTGCAGCGCCTCTTCCTTGGTGATGCGGCCTTCGTTCACCAGATCGACCGCGATGCGGACGGCCGCGAACCCGGTGCGCTTGGCATTGCGGGTCTGCAGCATCCACACCTTGCCGCGCTGGATGGTGAACTCAATGTCCTGCACTTCCTTGTAGTGCTTCTCGAGGGTCTTGCCGATGTCGTTCAACTGGGCGTACGACTCGGGCATGTCCTTCGCCAGCTCGTCCTCGATCCGCTTGGGAGTGCGGATACCGGCCACCACGTCTTCGCCCTGGGCGTTGATGAGGTAG
>JBKCTR010000689.1:0-8573 GCA_046318755.1 Planctomycetaceae bacterium | reverse complement strand
TGCGGCAGATTGTTGATGAGACGCTGCCTGCCCTGCGCCGCATCCAACAGTCGGGCAAGGTGCGGTTTGCGGGAATCAGCGGCTACCCCATGCACATCTTCCGCTGGGTGCTCGACCGGGCCCCGCTGGATGTGGTGCTGTCTTACAACCACTACACCCTGCAGAACACCATGTTCGGCGATCTGGTTCCCTACCTCGAGTCGAAGGGGGTGGGGATCATGAATGCCGCTCCCTTCTCGGCCCGGCTGCTGACCAATGCCGAGCTTCCGCCCTGGCATCGCGCGACGCCCCAGGTGCGGTCTCTCTGTCGCCAGGCGGCCGAACACTGCCGGAACCGCGGGGTCGACATCGCGCAGTTGGCCGTGCAGTTTTCGATCGCCAACCCGGCGATGTCGACCTGTGTGGTGGGTTCGGCGAATCCCGCGAATGTCGAACAATGGGCCCGCTGGGCCAGCCTGCCGCTCGACGAGACGCTGTTGGCCGAGGTGCGGAAGATTCTCGCCCCGATTCACAACTGGTACTACCAGGAAGGACTTGTTGAAAACAACGATCCGCTGCCCGCCCCGAGCGGGCTGGTGTGACCGTCGCGTCGGGCCCCCATCTCCTCTCTTTCGAGACGTCCTTCTTTCTGACCTGCCATGAAAGCTCTTTCTCTGGAAGCCCCGCTGCAGTGGCGGCGAGTGGACATTCCCGCTCCAGCGACGCCTGGTCCTGGCGAGGCGTTGGTGCGGGTGGATACGGTCGGGATCTGTGGGACCGATCTGAGCGGCTACCTGGGAAAGATGCCGTTTTTCAGCTACCCCCGAATTCCGGGACATGAATTGGGTGTCGAGGTGGTGGCGGTGGGCCCCGGGGTGACCCAAGTGGCCCCGGGAGACCGCTGTGCGGTGGAGCCCTATATCAATTGTCAGCAGTGCTACGCCTGCCGGCGCGGGCACACCAACTGCTGCGAGAAGCACCAGACCCTGGGGGTCCACTGTGATGGGGGGCTGCGTCCCCAGTTTCTGGTCCCTGCCCGCAAGCTGCACATCTCGCGGAAGCTCTCTTACGAACAACTGGCGTTGGTGGAGACCCTGGCGATTGGCTGCCATGCCGTGAATCGCTCGGGGCTGCAGGCTCATGAATCGTGCCTGATCATCGGGGCGGGACCGATCGGGCTGGCGACACTCGAGTTCGTCAAACTGACCGGGGCGAAGACCATCGTCCTCGACATGCACCCGGGGCGCCTGGAGTTTTGCCGGCGCGTGATGGGAGTCACGCACACCCTGCAGCCTTCTGCTCAATTGGAACAGGATCTGCGCGATTTGACGGACGGCCATTTGCCCGACGTGGTCATTGACGCCACCGGGAACAACCAGTCGATGTCGAACGCTTTTGGATTGATCACGCATGCCGGGCGGCTGGTGTTTGTGGGCATCACGACCGAATTCGTGCAGTTCAAGCATCCCCAGTTCCACCGGCCCGAGGGAACCCTGCTTTGTTCGCGCAATGCGCTGTCGGCCGATTTCACCCGGATCATCAAGCTGATTGAAGAGGGGCGGCTCGACACGGGTCCGTGGATCACCCATCGGACCCGGTTTGACGAGCTGATCGAGGTCTTTCCCTCCTTCACCCGCCCCGAGACCGGGGTGATCAAGGCGGTGGTGGAGGTGGGGGCATGAGCCAGGCGGCCTCCCCCGCAACCCTGCCCGAGACCGTGTTGCAATTCGGCGCGGGGCGCTTCCTGAGGGCCTTCACCGACCGATTCATCCACCAGGCGAATCTCGCTGGCCAGGCGTTTGGCCGGGTAGTGGTGGTGCAGTCGACCCCAGGTAACCGGGCTGCGGCCTTGAATGCCAGCTCCGCCGGGTTCCACGTCGTGGTGCGGGGGCTGACCGAGGGCCAGACGGTCGACCGCGTCGAGCCGGTGGGTTCGATCTCCCGGGCCATCTCCGCCACCGAGGGGTGGCGTGATGTGCTGGAGGTGGCCCGTTCACCGCAACTGCGGCTGGTGGTCTCCAACGCCACCGAAGCGGGCTACGCCACCGATCCCGGGGACCTGGTCTCCTCGGCTCCGCCAGTGTCGTTCCCGGCGAAACTGCTGCAGGTCTTGTGGACTCGGTTTGAGGCGGGACTGCCGGGGGTGACGATCATTCCCTGTGAATTGATCGAGCACAATGCCGTGGTGTTGCGGGGAATTGTCGAACAGTTGGCGGGAGGGTGGCATCTGCCGGCGGCGTTTGGAGAGTGGCTGTCGCGTGAATGTGCCTGGGTCGAGAACCTCGTCGACTGCATCGTGACTCCCGCACCGGCCGAGCACCCGTTGAACAGGACCGATCCGCTGCTGGTGACGGCCGAACCGTACATGCTGTGGGCGCTGGCCCGCCCCGCGACGGGAGGAGGCGGGCTGTTTGAGCACCCGGCCATCCAATGGGTCGATTCGGTGGATCCGTATTACCTGCGGAAGGTGCGGATCCTGAATGGACTGCACACCGCGATGGCGGCGAAGTTCGGACCCGTATCAAACTCGGGCCCCGGTGGATGGGAAACAGTGCTGGAGGTGATGCGCGACAAGTCGGCTGTCCGTTGGCTGCGCGGAGTGGCTTACGAAGAGATTCTGCCGACCATTGTGCATCGCGTGGAGGATGCGGCGCTGTTTGCCGACCAGGTCTTCGAGCGGTTTGCGAATCCGTTTCTGGCGCACCGCCTGGCCGACATCGCCAAGAACCACGAGGCGAAAGTCCAGGTGCGGTTGAGTCCCACGGTCGTGGACTACCGGCGGTTGTATGGACAGCCTCCCCGGCGACTGTCGGAAGTTGTGCCGAACGCCTGACAGGCCGCTGGCCGCGGCAACGGCCTTGGTTCCCGCCCCCGGAACCGGTCGGTCACTACTGGCGGGAGGCATCGACAGAGGAACAACAGATGATTCAGTCGGCGGTGACGATCAGCCTGGTCGCTGAGGCGGCGGGGGGCCCGTTTGTCTATTGGCATGATCTGCCCGGGGCCATCGCCGAAGCCCGATCTCTGGGATTTGACGCGGTGGAGGTGTTTCCCCCCGCTCCTGATGCGGTCGATCCCCGGCATCTGAAACGGCTGCTGGACGACCAGGGGCTGAAGCTGGCCGCGGTGGGAACCGGGGGTGGTTGGGTGCGGCAGAAGCTGCACCTGTGCCTGCCCGAGGCCAGTGCCCGGGTGCGGGCCCGCGATTACATTCGGGGAATCATCGATTTGGCGGGGGGGCTGGGGGCTCCGGCGATTATCGGTTCGATGCAGGGACGGTGGGGCGACGGCGTCTCCCGCGAGCAGGCCTGGGAATGGCTGCTGGAATCGCTGGCCGATCTGGGAGCCCATGCGGAGGGCTACGGGGTGCCCCTGCTGTACGAACCTCTCAACCGTTACGAGACCAATCTCGTCAACACGGTGGAGCAGGGGCTGGCGTTGCTGAGCGCATTGCCGGTGGGGCGGGTGAAGCTCCTGTGTGATCTGTTTCACATGAACATCGAAGAGGTCGACATCGCGGCAGCCCTGATGGCGGCGGGGTCTTGTCTCGGACATGTCCACTTTGTCGATTCGAACCGCCGTCCCGCCGGGAATGGGCATCTCGATTACGGGCCGATTGCACGGGCGCTGAATTCGCTCGACTACGGGGGCTATGCCTCGGCGGAAGCGTTTGCCTGGCCTGACAGCAGCGCGGCGGCCCGGCAGACAATAACCCGGTTTCGCCAACTGTTCCGTTAGAACAGTGGCCGGACGCCGGCCAGTGCGTCGGCCCGGTGGACCATCCTTCCTTCTGTTTGTGGGACTGACATGCTGAAGCACACGCTCATTCATCCCGAGATCAGTGCGGTCCTCGCCCGAGCCGGCCATCATGCGAAGATCCTGATCGCCGACGGAAACTATCCCGCTTCCAGCAAGAAGGGCCCCCAGGCGGAGGTGGTGTCGCTGAACCTGATGCCGGGGGTGGTGAACTGCACCCAGGTGCTGCAGGCGATTCTGTCGGCAGTGCCGGTCGACGAGATCAACACGATGATGTATACCAAGGATGACCCGTACGCGCTCGACGCCGATCCTCCCGTGTGGGAGGCCTATCGGAAGGTCATCGGGGACCAGGGGCTGAAACTGGAATTGGTCCCCCTTGAGAAGTGGGAGTTCTACAAGGCGGTGGAGACTCCCGATCATGTGTTGACCATCCAGACCGCCGATCAGCAGCGTTACGCGAACATCCTGCTGTCGGTGGGGGTGAGGATGGACGCCTGACGGGGGAGCACCCCGGGAGGAATTGCCGTGTTGCGAGTCTGGCCGGGACGCCCGTATCCCTTGGGGGCAAGCTGGGATGGGCGGGGCGTGAACATCGCCCTGTACTCCGAGCATGCGACGCGGGTCGAGGTGTGCCTGTTTGAGGCAGCGGGCTCTCCGGAGACCGAGCGGGTGATGTTGCCCGAGCAGACCGATTTTGTCTGGCATGGGTATTTTCCCGATCTGCGACCGGGGGCGTTGTACGGCTTTCGGGTGCATGGCCCCCACGATCCACGGAATGGGCATCGCTTCAATCCGAACAAGGTGCTGCTCGATCCCTACGCCCGGGAGGTCATCCCGCTGACCCGGTGGGGTGATGAGATGTTTGGATACGACGTGGCAGACAGCGCCGGGGATCTCTCGTTCGACACCCGCGACAATGCCACCCTGGCACCGCTGGGAGTGGTGATCGACTCGGCGTTCACCTGGGGGGACGATCGTCCGCCACGTACACCTCCGAACAAGACCGTGCTGTATGAGCTGCACGTCAAGGGATTCACGCAGCGGCATCCACTGGTTCCCCCCGCGCTGCGCGGGACGTATGCGGCGTTGGGAAGTGCACCGATTCTGCGGCATTTCGAGCAACTGGGAGTGACGGCTGTCGAGCTGCTGCCCGTGCATCTGCATCTGGACGACCGGCAGTTGGTTGATCGCGGCCTGAACAACTATTGGGGCTACAACACGTTGGCGTTCTTCGCGCCGGAGGTGCGTTACCAGTCGCGAGGTCCAGTCAGCAACGCGGTCCGTGAGTTCAAGACAATGGTCCGCAACCTGCACTCCGCGGGAATCGAGGTGATTCTCGATGTGGTCTACAACCATACTGGAGAGGGCAATCACCTGGGGCCCACCGTGTCGTTCCGGGGCATCGACAACGCCGCTTATTACCGGCTCAATCCGCAAAACCGCCGGCTTTACGTCGACTACACCGGTTGCGGGAACACCCTGAATGTCTCCAACCCCCGCGTACTGCAGTTGATCATGGACAGCCTGCGGTATTGGGTGCTGGAAATGCACGTGGATGGATTTCGCTTCGATCTGGCGAGCACTCTGGCCCGTGAACTGCATGAAGTGGACAAGTTGGGGGCGTTCTTCGACATCATTCACCAGGATCCGGTTCTGTCGCAGGTGAAACTGATCGCCGAGCCCTGGGATCTGGGGGAGGGGGGCTACCAGGTCGGGAACTTCCCGGTCGGCTGGTCCGAGTGGAATGGCAAATCCCGCGAGTGCGTGCGGCGGTTCTGGAAGGGGGCGGCGGGCCTCATCTCGGAGTTCGCCACGCGCCTGTCCGGTTCGAGCGATCTGTACGCCTGGAGCAGCCGCCGGCCCCACGCCAGCATCAATTTCGTCACCTGCCATGACGGCTTCACCCTGCACGACCTGGTCTCGTACAACGAGAAACACAATCTCGCGAACGGAGAATTCAATCAGGATGGCACGTCGGACAACCTGAGTTGGAACTGCGGTGTCGAGGGGCCGACCGACGACCCTCGCATCCGCCATCTCCGGGAACGCAAGAAACGCTGCTTCCTGACCACCCTGATGATCTCACAGGGAATTCCCATGCTGCTCGCCGGGGATGAATTCGGCCATACGCAGCGGGGCAACAACAATGCCTACTGCCAGGACAATGAGATCAGTTGGCTGCAGTGGGAACATTCTCCCGAGCAGGCGGGTCTGCTGGATTTCACCCGCGAACTGCTGGCGTTTTGGAAGGTTCAGCCCGTGCTGCAGCAACGGCGGTTCTTCCATGGCCGGGACATTCGGGGATCGGCCAACTGCCCCATCGACTGGTATGAACCCTCGGGGCTGCAGATGTCCCATTCGAGCTGGCATACGGGATATGCCAAGTGCCTGGGCCTGTTGCTGCGGGGAAATGATCTCGACGTCGATGAATATGGCGAGAGCATCTCGGGAGACACGCTGCTGATCTTGTTCAACGCCGACCACGAGTTGAATCTTCCCTTCACGCTCCCCGTCCTTGAACCCCGGGGGCATTGGCTGGTTGTGGTCGACACCTATCTGCCCGAATGGCATGGCCGCAAACGCTGGAAGGGAGGCAAGCCCTACCTGCTGCGGGCCTGCAGCACGGTGATTTTCCGATATGTTCCCCCCACGAACCCCGAGCCGGTCGCTCCGCGGACCGCGAATGGTCGCGCCAGGCCACGGCAGCAGACGGGGATCGGGGAGGGGCCGCCATCCCCACCGGAATCCAGCGGTGGTTGACGGTCAGTCGGCCAACAGGAAGTCGGCCGGTGCGGCACCGCGAATGGTGTCAGAAAACGATTCTGTGGTGGGGTCAGCGACGCCAGGGATGACGGGCATGAGCCGCGCGGTCTTCGTCTTCGGTGATGGGGAAGAACTGGTCTCCCTGTCGCAGAAACAGAATGCGCCATGCCAGATCGGAGAGGGTTCGATTGGTCGGGTCCGCCAGGTGCCGTTCCAGCCGCTTGCGTCCCTGCGGTCCGAACTCCAGCAGAGCGTTGCCCAAGGGGCGCCAGCCCCAATCGCGATCGGCTCTCTGGCTGCCATCGCCGTAGCCCCGCAGAAACTCGTCCAGCCAGTCGAGGGCCTCGACTCTTTGCGGATCCTCGGGGGGGAGCCGGGCGTGAGCCTGGGCGAGGGCGACCGCCGCTCTCGACTGCACGGCCGCATCGCGATCGGCATTCATCCGCTCGTACAGCAATTTCCGGACTTCAGCCGTCGCACCAAAGCTGCTCTTGAGATTCACAAACGCCAGTTCGCGAGCGTAGGGGCTGGGGTCTTCCCGGGCGATGCGTGACAGATGGTGTTCCACGTCCGGGGTGGCCGGTGCCCCGATCAGCGTGAAGTAGTACAGGGCGAGTTCCCGCGGATGGATGTCGGGTGACCCCAACTGCAGCACCAGGGTGCGCTTGTCTTGGTCGGTCAGTTTGCCCGCCGAGTTCAATCCCTTGAGCGCGTCCACGACCGCCCGGGAATGAAACTGGAAACCACTTTCCGGATCGTTGGCCCGCTCCAGCAGGAGAGGAACGGTCTGATCGTCGGCCAGGGCGGCCAGAGCCAGGGCGGCCAGACAGCGGACCGTCACCTCGGGATCGCGCAGGGCCGCCGTCACCGCCTCCCGGGTTCCAGGATCGGGTCGCTGCGCGAGGGTTCGCAGGGCCGTGCGGCGGACATACAGATCGGGGTCCCGCACCGCCCGACTCAACTGCCCTGCGGAGAGAGCCACCTTCCCCTTCAAGGCCCGTGTCAGCAGGCGGCGGCGGGCGAGCCGATCGGGGCTCTCGAGGCTGGAGACCGGTTCTTCAGAGAGTTGTTCGTCGGGCCAGTCGATCCACGCCTCATTGGGATGCCCAGCCTCAATTTCGCGTCCGAGGAACATCACCCGGCGGACGCCAGGCTCGAGGTCTCCGCGAGTCCGGAACGCGGAGATTTGCACTTTGCCCCCTTCCTGCCGGGCCCGGTCGATCAGGCCTCGCCGCACCGCATCGTCGGGTGGATTGAACAGGCAGAGTTCGTCGACCACTCCGCCACGCAGCCATTCCTCGGTCGACCACGACCAGTTTCCCGCGGTGCGAACGCCGCCGTCCACGTTCCATTTCATGGCCTGATCTGGCCGGGCACCATCCACGCAGACGGCGATTCCCGGTCCCGCAGCCCCAAGTTTCTGTTTCAGCAGTTTGAGGAAGGAGGTGACATGGCTGCCGCGCAGGCGACGCCAGGCGTCGCGGTCGAATTCGTCCTGCCGAATATCCACTCCGTGTTGCCGACGGAATTCCTCGACGATGGGGGGGCTGAAGCCGAATTCGTCCTCATAGCGCTGCGAGAAATTCTCGGCATAGGTGAGGAACGCGATGCCATCATAGCCCCCCGCGATGACATACCGGGCCAGGGTGGTGGCCAGTGCCTCGCGGACTTCGGGATAGGCGAATTCGAGCGGGCCCCCCTGGTGCCAGGTTCCCCAGCGGTTGACCGGTGCCCAGTCGGGGTGTTGGACGCGGAGTTGATCCTCGACCGCGTAGGGAAAACCCGAATAGCCCGCCGCCGCCTGCGAGCCATGATCGAACAGCCCGTAAGTGAGCCAGATACCCTGTCCCCGGCGATGAGCCTCGGTGACTGCCAGGCGATTGGTCTTGACCTTGCGGTACTGCAGGTCGCGCCACCATTCCCAGATGCGGGCGAACCCGCGGTTCTCGGGTCGGATCAGGAATTCCTCCCCCCAGATCTCGTCCTGTCCTCCGCGCCACCAGATGCGGTCGACGGCATATTGTTCTTTCAGGCTGTCGAAGGCGGCGGCGATCGACGCCTGCGAATCGAGC
>JBKCTR010000688.1:0-5066 GCA_046318755.1 Planctomycetaceae bacterium | reverse complement strand
GGTCCCGCGCGACCCAGTCGTGATCCTTGTGGAGGATCTGGTGATAGATGTAGTCGAACAGGTCGAACTGGAACGACTCGCTGGGGCGGTCGGTCGGCTCGACGCCATCCATCACGCACCGCCGCACCCCCTGCGTGAAGTTCCCGTAGAAGAACCAGATCGCCAATTGCAGCTTCTTGACCAGTTCGAGCTTCCAGGCCTGCCAGTCGTCGAAGTCGAGATCGTTGCGGGTGACCCGCCGACCCGTCCGCTCGAAGATGTGCAGGTAATCGCGCCTCACCAGCTCGCGATTCCACACATCGGCCGGGTTGACGGTGACGTCGCCGCGCTGGCTGGTCATCTTCCAACCAAACAGCCGCTGGGCGTAGTCTTCCTGGTTTTGCGAGTCCCCCCGGGAGGTCATGTCGAAGATGATTCCCGGCTCGCCCTCCTGCTGTTTCCCCGCATGGGTGAAGTGCACCCCCAACTGGGTCTTGCCAATCCCCGTGGCACCCGCCACGACGGTGAGTGTGCCGGGCAGCAGTCCGCCCCCCAGCAGTTCATCCAGTCGGGGCAATCCCGTCGACAACCGCCCGATTGCCGGTTGTTTCGTCTCGCGTTCCGCCGTGCTCACAGTGTCAACCACCGGTCCCGGGCGACAACCGCCCATTGCTCTGTCACCTGGCCCCCGCTGACCACATACGCCGCCCGATGCAGCGCGATGGTGGGACAGACGTGTCGGGGAACCGCCAGGATCTCATCCCCCGGTTGAAAACGGCCCGCCTCGGCCGTCTTCACCACCAGGTGCTCTTCGTTTTGCAGCACATGCTCGCCATCGGGCAGGTCGGGCAGAGTCAGGCGGCGCCCCGCGGGGGGATCCGACGCCACCGCCTTGTAACCCAGGTCGAATGTCACGCGGTCGTCGGTTGGCCGGCTGATCACCCGCGTCAGCAGCAGCACAGCGGGAGGAAAGACCAGGTCGGGGAAGGTCTCGGTGTAGCCGGCGTCGTGGAAGACGCAGGTGCCGGGACTCAGCTCGATCTCGGCTTCGGTCTTGGCGGCATACACGGGGAACGAGCCGGTCCCCCCGCAGACCATCCGCGGCACAGGCAGCCCCAGCCGCTTCAGCGTGTCGCGCAACTCCAACACCCGGCCCCATTCGGCATTGATGGCCGCCTCGCGTTCGGCACGCGATTTCTGGTGCTGGTGCCCATCGTAGACATGCAGCCCGGCCGGGGTCAGTCCGGGAGTGCGCGCCAGCAACTGGTACAGCTCGACGGCCCGTGGCCCAGCGGGCACACCGGTTCGATGCTGGCCCACGTCGAGGTCCAGCAACACCCCCACGCTCTTCCCGGCCTGCTGCAGCGCCGCCCCCAGTTGGGAAATGGGGGTGGGGTGGTCGGCCGTCACCAGAAACTGCACATCGGGGTATTTCTGGGTGAAGGCCACCACCCGGGCAATATTCGCCCCCACGATGTTGTACGCCAGGAAGATGTCCTTCACGCCGGCGTCGGCCAGCATTTCGGCCTCGGCGATGGTCGCACACTTGTGGCGGGTAATGCCCCGCGCCAGCTCCAGCCGGGTCACCTGGGGCATCTTGTGCGTCTTGCAATGGGGTCGCAGCCGGGCCACCGATCCGGCGACGGCAATCATGCGGTCGAGGTTCTCTTCGAGCACCTCCCGGAACAGCACGAGGGCGGGAGTGATCAGACGGCTGGTATCGGCGATCTTGTAGCGTGGGTCCATGGTGGTCCCAGACTCGAAAATCGCCCGCCGCTTGTCAAGCAGCCCGGCTTACCGGGGGCAGTAATCGAGAGGCTTCTTGCGGGGGTACTCGAGACATTCGTCATCGCAATTGTCATGGCGATGGAACGGCCCCTTCCCCTGCCGGGCCCGCCATTTCGCCAGTTGTTTCTCTGGCGAATCGTTCGCATAGCCGTCGCTGTAGGCCCCGTCGTCGTCGGGAGCGATGCCATGCTTGGCGCGGGTCCGCTCGCACCAGTCGAGATCGGCGAACCATGGACCGGGAGGCCGGTATTGCGGCGACTGCTCATACACCTTGTGACAGTGCAGGCAGAAACTGCCGCAACTCTTGTCGCCGCAGTCGCCGCAGGTATGGCAACCCGACAGACCGGCAACCAGGGCGAGGCCCAACAACAGCAGGACACGAGACATGCTTCCCTCCTCCCTGAGGGGTGATAACGACGCGGGGCACCCCGGCCAGGTTTCTGGATGTGGCGGTCTCCTCCCCGCCCGCAACCACTCCCGGCCCCCCCTGCGCAGACCACGTCTGGTCGAGACGTGGCCTGTCGGGGTGCGACCCTTGTCTTTCCTCTTTATCGGCGGTCGAATCTAACACGATTGACAGACTCACCCTGCGGCGCGATTCCCCAGTTCGGGCAGTTTGGGAAACCGTGGCAGGCTGGAGAGGGCGTTGCGTACCATGATTCTCGAAAGCATTGTCACCACGCTGGGACCGGGGGAAAGACTGAACGTCGCCCCCATGGGGCCGGTGGTCGACGAAGGGCTCACCCGGTTTCTCCTGCGGCCGTTCCAGACGTCCACCACGTTCCGCAATCTGCAGGTCCATCCCGAAGGGGTCATTCATGTGGTGGATGACGTGCTGCTGATTGCCCGGGGAGCCATCGGTGCGCTGGTCGAGCCCCCGCCCACCCGCCCCGCACGGGTTGTGCGGGGCCAGGTGCTGCAAGAGGCCTGCCGGTCGTTCGAGTTCCGCGTCCTCTCGTGCGATGCCCGCCAACCCCGCTCGGAAATCGCGGTGGAGATTGTGCATTCCGAAACCCACCGCGACTTTTGGGGGTTCAATCGGGCCAAGCATGCCGTGCTGGAGGCCGCCATCCTCGCGACCCGCCTGCACTTGCTTCCCCCTGACGAAGTTCGGGCCGAGCTGCGCCGCCTGGAATCGCCCGTGCAGAAAACGGCCGGTCCCCGTGAACTCGAGGCGTTCGCCCTGTTGCAAGCGTATGTCGCCCGGCACCTCGGTGGGGGGGCCCCGGGTTAGGTTGGGCGGAAGGATCCCCAGCACACCGCCCCGCCCCCTCGGGCTTGGAATGCTGTCGGAACTGCCCCGTCCCCCCAACTTTCCCCGGCCACCAGATTCGTACTGACCTCCCGCCCCCCCTTGTGCTACGTTCCTCAATGCCCGGTCAGGTTCGACCGGAGCCGGGGTGAACCCCCCGACACAGGGTGCGAATGGAGTCTCGCCCGGTCATGGTTTTGGAACGCGTTCGCTTCCGGTCCGCTGGACTGCGGGCCCTGTGTTGGTTGAGCCTGTGCCTGGCAACCACGACGGTCAACGCCCAGCGTACGACACGCGAACCCGCCGAGCCCGTCTTCACCCCGTCGCCACTCCAGGATGATGCACAACTGCACGACGTGCATCTGCTGCCCGGCGGGCAGGCCTGGGCGGTGGGAGACCACGGCACCATCTGGCACAGTCCCGATGGGGGTGCCCGTTGGAGATTGCAACCCAGCGACACTGAGGCCCCCCTGCATGCCGTCTGGTTCCTCAATCGGCGCGAAGGCTGGATTGTGGGGGGCAGTACCGAGCCGGTCACCCACCGCAGCCAGGGAGTGGTGCTGCACACCAGCGACGGCGGCCTGACCTGGGACCAACTCTGGCCCCGCCCCGATCCCCGGGACGAGCACAGTCGCCGAAACAGCGACAGTGCACCCGCCCCACTCAAGGGGGGCTCGTTTCATTTTCAGCCCGATCGCTCCGGCACCACTCCGTCTGGGCAGAATCCAACCGCCAACGCCTCCCCCACGGAGCAGGGGCCGAACACTTCCCGCCCCGACAAGCCCGTTCCGGGCCTGGTCACCCACCTGCCCCGGCTGCGGCGGGTCCGTTTCTTCACACCGAAACTGGGGCTGGCCGCCGGGGCCGACGAAAACTCTGAAGGGGGGGCGGTCTACCAGACCGACGATGGGGGACACTCTTGGAAAATGCTCGGGCAAAGTGCCGAGGGGGAATGGCTGGCGGCCGATTTCGCCAATCCCGACAGTGGCGTGGTGGCGGGGGCCCGCGGCAGCACCGCACGCCTGGTCAACCGCGCGCTCGATTCCAGCCGCCGCCCGAACATTGGCGACCGCGGCCTGTTCGACCTGGCCCTGTTGACCGCGCAGCGTGGCTGGCTGGTGGGGGATGGAGCCCTCATCCTCACCACGACCAATGCCGGTTTGGTCTGGGAAGCCCCCGAGAACTCTCCCCCCGCCGGGCTGCGGCATCTGTTCGACTTCCGCGCGGTGGCCTGCCGGGGAAGTCATGTCTGGGTCGCCGGAATCCCGGGGACCTTCGTCTGGCATTCTCCCAATCAGGGAGAGTCCTGGCACGCGCAGCCGACCGGCGTGACCGCCCCCCTGACCGCCCTGACCTTCGCCGATGAAGAGACCGGCATCGCCGTGGGGGCGTTCGGCCAGATCCTGCACACCACCGATGGGGGGGCGACGTGGAACGTGGTACGCGGAGCGGGGCGCCGAGTTGCGTTCTGGCAATTGCACGGACACACCCCGCAGGTGCGGCTGGCTCTGCCGGTCGAATTCTCGGGAGACATGGGCTACCGCAGCCTGGTCGAGGTGTTGGCCCGCGAAGACACGGGGCAGGCGGCGCAGTTCTCGCGCGACTTTCCACTGCGGCTGGTCGAGGCGACCACCCGGGCCGGAGGATCGGCCGCCCACACCGCCTGGCAGTTCCCCCTGGCCATTCCCGGGCTCGAGCAGGACCACGACCGCCTGCTGAAAGAGTGGAACCGCCGCAATGAAAACCGCTTCGAGGAACTCCTCAAGCTGCACCTGGTGCGCCAGATTCGCACCTGGCGCCCCAGTGTGATCGTGCTCGATGAGCCGCGCGACCCCCTCTCAAAACTGATCGCCGCGATGGTGCCCACCGCGGTCGAACAGGCGGCCGACGCGACCCAATGCTTGACGCTGCACGAAGAGGCCGGCCTTGAGGCGTGGCGCGTCAACCGGGTGGTGCAGCGTCTGGCCCCGGGAGAGCATGGGCCAATCGAGCTGGAAAAGCACCGGCTGCTGCCCCACCTGGGCCTCTCGAACACCCTCGCCACGCG
>JBKCTR010000687.1:0-1523 GCA_046318755.1 Planctomycetaceae bacterium | reverse complement strand
CATGCGGATGATTCAGACTCGCGAGGGCCTGGGACTCGCGCTGTGCCTGGATGATTGGCCGGGACGTCGTCTCGATCGAGAGCACTTTCAGCGCGACCCACCGCCCCAACGACGCCTGACGAGCCCGGTAGACGGTTCCCGAACCTCCGCGTCCCACAAAGCTCACATCCAGAAACCCGGCCAGATCCTCGGGGGGCGCGGGGGGCGCCGTGGACCCCATTCGGGACACCAACGGGCTGGGAAAAGGGGAGACGCCAGCGATCGGGTCCAACACCCCCAGGGTGCGGGGGTTGGGTGCGGTCTCCCCGGCAGTCAGGATGGTCCGATCGGTAGGAATGGGACCCGCCAGGTTCAGCAGCCGCTGATTGCACGCCGGGCACCGCGCCAAATGCCGTTCGGCCCAAACCAGCTCCGCACCTGACAAGTGGCCAGCCAGCAACTGTTCCAGGCGGCTGTTGGCCAGGCAGGGGCCCATCGTTCGCTCGACGGCGGTCTCCTCCCTGGGATCCTGTTCCTTGGGATCCTGTGCGCCAAGCGGGGAAAGTGAGGCACTCATGTCGGGTGTCAGTGCGACCGTTCCAGACGCTCGATTTCCTGCCGCAGCAAGCGCTGGATGCGGGCCCGGGCGGCCAAGGCCCCCCCTTCGGTCACCCCCAGATCCCGCGCGACCTGGGCCGCCGAGTGTTCGGCGAAGGCCAGCCGCTCGAAGGTCTCCCACGTGACTGGATTGACCCGGCGTTTGACCCGGGCCACCGCCAGCTCATACAACTCGAGGTCATACCGCGCCTCCAGCCGGGCGATCAGATCGTGCCCCTGCTCCAACTTGCCCAGCTTCTCCAGGGCGAGGTCCTCCTCGAGCTGTGGACAACAACGGCGGCGGGAGGCGACCCAGTCCGACCAGGTCCCCAGCATCACACTGTGCAGCCACCCGCGAAAACTGCGGTTCGGGTCGTACTGCAGCCTCGTCAATTGCCTCGAGAGCCGCAACAAAACCTCCTGGGTGACGTCGAGCGCGTCGGCTTCCTGGAGTCCATTATCGTGACACCAACGCACGAATTGGGGACCGTAGGTGTAGACGAACCGCTGCCAACTTTGGGGATCGGAGACGGCCGAGGTCAGGCGGACCACCAACCCCACACTGGTGCTTTCGAAAGTGACGCTCAAAACTCCCCCCCGAGCCAGACGGTTGAACAACCCAAGCTTTAACATACCAAAAAACCAGACTTTGACGACAAGAAAAAATGCCGATTCCTCTGGCAGGTGCGCGCATCAAGATCATCCACGACGTGAGAAAGGTTGACTCCGCCGGGAGGGACTCTGACGTTGCCAGTCGGGATTCAACTCGTCTTCCTCAGGTGCAGTTGTAAGGAATGCTGCACATTGCTGGTTGGTTTCTGTTCACCACGGCCACTCAGGGGACCTGTGGACTGAATTTCGCCTCCGACGGGTGGCAGGGGAGTCGGGGGGGGGGTTATCAAGCGGCAGCCGCGAAGGGCCAGGACTCGACCAACGGGCTCGTGCTT
>JBKCTR010000686.1:0-8350 GCA_046318755.1 Planctomycetaceae bacterium | reverse complement strand
GTTTGAGAACTCCTCTTCCGAAGCGAATTCGCCAGGGACGGTTTGCGACGGAGGGAATGGTTCCTCTTCGTCACCTTCCCCACCGCGCAATTCCGAAAGGTAGTACAGAATCAGGTTGCGGTTGCCCGTTTCGGGGTGGGCGGCGAGGGCCTGTTCCAACTCCCGCTGGGCCGAGGCGAGATTCCCCTCTTCGAGATAGATG
Organism: Planctomycetaceae bacterium; assembly: GCA_046318755.1. Classification (GTDB taxonomy): domain Bacteria; phylum Planctomycetota; class Planctomycetia; order Planctomycetales; family Planctomycetaceae; genus UBA10511. The sequence goes on along the minus strand of JBKCTR010000686.1, from coordinate 8,148 downwards.
AGTGCCAGGTTGATTCGTGTTTCGCAGACAGTTTCGGGACGGGTGAAAGAATAGGTCGCGGCCGAGTTGGTTGCGGCGAGGGGCCAGCCCGCCAAACCCTTCGGACGGGGCACCAGGCCGTACAACAGACCGGTGATGGCCCCCTTGTTGGCCTGCTCAATCTTCTGCGACCACAGCGTCTGTGCACGCGGGTAGTCGGCATTGGGGAGATTCGCGAAAGCAACGGGATCTTCCCAACTCTGCAGTCCCGCCTCTTGAGCAGGAGCCGCGAACCGCTCGGCATTTTCATGAGCTTCTTCGGCTCGTCCCGCCTCAATCTGCAGGATGATTCGCAACTGCTCGGCCGAGAGATTGCCGGTCCGCGCTTCCGCTTCCTTGTCGAGAATGCCAATTGCCTGCAAGACAAATCCCTGCTGCGCCAGTTCCATGGCCCGATCGTAAGCGGGGCGCTGTTGTTGCTGGAACTGCTGGTCGGCCTCCTCCGCCTTCTCCACCCGTTTCTCGAGCTCCCGAATCCGGCTCTCGACCGAGAGCAGCAGTTCGGTGTCGATCTCGGGCTCGGCCTCAAACAATCGCAACAGTTGCCGCTGATGCCGCAGCTCGAGGTCGGAACGATTCGCCTGGGCATACAAGCCCGCCAACTGCTGATGGGCGGGTGCGTCATCGGGGGAGGAAACAAGCACCTGGTTGTACGACGACATCGACTGGAAATACCTCAGTCCACTCGTTTGAGTGCGGGTCGGATTCTGCGCGAGCGTCGCTTCCCATTTCGCCAGAACGCCGTAGGCTTCTCCCAAGACCATATACCCCCAGTGCGAGTCGGGGTCATCCTGCAGTCCTTCCTGAGCCTTCCGAATCGCGAGAATCGCCAGGGCCGCGCGAGAATCGGCATATTTGTCAGGCAAGGCCCAGAGGCTGTTCCCCTCGCTCTGGCCTGGCAAAGTGGCCAGTCGGGCATATTGCAATGCCTGTTGAATCGAGGGGGCAATCTCACGACGTTTCGACCAGAAGTACTGTTGGTAGAATGACGGCTTGCGGACCCACCGGTCCCGGGCCGACAGGAACGGTGCGCTCCGCTGGAAAGCCAGATTCCGGAAATCCAGCTTGCGTTCTTCCAGGAATTTGCGAAGTTCGGGGTTGTCTTTATCGGTGCGGTACAGCACAGCGCAACCCGCCCCCAAGTCGGTCAATTCCCAAACGGGCGGGTCGGCGTTCAGCAGGTCGGTGAAGGCCAACACCTCCTGCGCGGCCCGCCCGGTGGTCGACAGCCTCAACAGCACATGGGTGATGTCGTACTGATCGAAAACCTTTTTCCAGTAGTCGCGGCGTTCCGTCCGCTGGCGGGCAATCAGCGCCTCGTCATTGGGACGCAGAGTGCGTCCCTGGGTGGGGTCAGACGAGCGGGGAGCCCGCACGAGCTCGAGTGCTCGACGAACCCGCAGGTTGGTAGCCAACAGATTCCGCTCTTCATCGCGATCGTGGTAGACAAACAGCCGCGAATCGACAAAGGGCCGTTGGCCGATCCACACCAGCACATCGCCATGTGAGACGGCGTAGTTGAACGGACGATCGTCGAAGCTGCGGCCTGCCGTCGCCGAGGCGGGGGCCGTGTTGCCGGTCTCAACCGCAGCGGGGGCCGAGGGCAGACCCACGAGGCGGGTTTCCAAATCGCCAATCAGGCTGGCGAGTTGGTTGTCGAGGCCATAGCCACTTTGGGGAGCGGTCGCTTCCCGCAGTCTCCCGGTGCCGCCGAAGAATCCGATGACTGCCAAGGCCAAAACGGTTGCCGCCCGGCCCGCCCTCGAAAAGAGCAACTCCCACGCATTGGTGGTATAGGCCTGAGAGAACGTGTTTTGGTACCAGGCCTGACCATTCAGGCCGGCCACAATCGCCGCGACCAAGGCGGCCGCTGGCAGTTCACGAAGACACAGGAACGCAAACCCCAGCATGCCCAACAGGGCCAGTGTCTCACCCCACACCATCCGTTTCCAGTTGAAGAGCACCAACACAATCGAGGCCAGAATCACCACGACGGCCGAGATTCCCGCGAAGTCGATGGACGCTCCGCTGAGCCACAACCCCCCAATCGGGAGGGGGAAATAGGTCTTCTCACTGCCTGCCGGTTCGCGTGGCTCCCCCAGATAGGCCTGGGTCACGTACTCTCGAATCGCGGGATACTCGGTCCCGTACACCAGGCCGGGGGCCCAGCCACTCTGCAGGGGAAACGGGTTCACAAACGAAGCCCCCACACAACAGAGTGCCACCCTCCAAAGGTGGCGGCGGGTGGCACTCGGCAGCACATTGGCCGAGTTCACGAGGCCGGCCAGCGATTCTCCGGCAGCGTACAGCAACAGACACGCCAGCCCCAAAAAGGCCCGGGAATCCAGATTGCACCACACGACAAACAGGGGAATCAACAGCCACAATTGGGGATCACCTTGTCGGGCCGGATCGGCCAGACGCTGTCGGTACCGCGTCAAAATCAGGAACAGCAGAGCCAATCCGAGGAAGGTGATCAGCGTGGGGTGGGGGGCAAACCGCATGTGGCAGGCCAACAAGGCCAGTCCGGCGCAAATCGACGACCACCAGGTTGGCAGATTGGGACGCACAATCCGCGTCACAATCGTGAAGGTCAACATCACCAGCAGGGCCTTGAACACCGAGACCCCCACAAATCCCCCGACCGAATAGATCGCCCCCAGGATCAGGTCGAAGCCCCACGACAGATTCGGCCAGGCCCGGTCGGTGGCGGTCGAAGAGAACACATCGGTGCGGGGGGGCAGAAAACCGTGGCTCGCCAGGTATTGACCCGTTTTGATGGTGACCAACGAAAGCGATTCCCCCACTTTGGTGCTGGCCAACAGGAAGGCGAGCAGAACCACTGCCCATTTGATCACAAAATCGCCCCGAATCGCCTCGTCTTCCACGAGTTCCGGAGTCAATTCCTCATATTCGTCAAATCCCGGATCATTGGGGTCGGTGACCGTGCCGACCGAACCGGACTCTGGAACGGGACCTCGGTTGTCAGAGAGTTCTGAGCCGCCGACCCCGGGAGCGTTCGCGATCGGAGAGGAGTCGGACGGGGGAGTAGGGGGAGTCGGTGAGGTCGACACAGAGACTCTCTTGGGAAGTGACGACAGGAAATGAGTCCGAGCTCACGGGAGGACGAACGACAACGGCCTTCACACTACGTGCAGGCGCGCTTGAGGCGACGGAACCGAGTGGAATTTTCCCCGGTCCGATGTTCGACTCCAGCAACTTTCGTACACTAGAGGAGTGGAGGGAGACGGGTCAAGCGTGGGCCCCGCGGCGACGATCGAGCCTTCGAACTCCCCAACTCATCCGATCCCCGCGTGGCTGTTGTCGGTCCCCGCCGGGCCTCATGAACACAACACCAGTCACCCAAGAGCCTCTCTGATGGCCGAAGACCTGACCACCCCCGACCCCACCCCTGTTCTCGATCTGGTGGAGGGATTTCGCCGCTCCAAGGTGCTCTTCGCGGCAGTGGAGTTGGGAGTGTTTGACCTCCTCAAACGGGGCTGTGCCAGCCTCGAGACATTGGCCTCTCAGCTGGGTTGCCAGCCCCAGGGGCTCGAGAGGCTGCTGGATGCCTGCGTGCATTTTCAGTTGTTGACCAAGGAATCGGGGATCTACGCGAACACACCGGCGGCAGCCACTTATCTGTGCCAGAACAGTCCCCGCCAGGTGACCGGTTATATTCGCTACTCGAACAAGGTGTTGTGGAAACTGTGGGATCGACTGGAGAACGCGGTCCGGGAGGGAAGCCACCGTTGGCCCGAGGTTTACGGCTGGGAAGGCCCAATTTTCGATGCATTTTTCCAGACTCCCGAAAGCCAGCGCGAGTTCCTGCTGGGAATGCATGGCTATGGAGTGATGAGTTCCCCGATGGTGGTCTCGGCCTTGGATCTCTCCCGGTTCAAAACCCTGGTCGACCTCGGGGGGGCCACTGGCCATCTGGCGGTCGCCGCCTGCACAAGGTACCCCCACCTGAACGGAATTGTGTTCGATCTCCCATCGGCCTGTCCTTTGGCGGAGGAACTGGTGGCCCAATCCCCCGTGGCCAATCGGGTGCGGGTGCAGGCGGGCGATTTTTTCGTCGACACACTTCCCGAAGCCGACCTGTTCGCCCTCGGCCGGATCGTACATGACTGGAGTGAAGACAAGATCTTGCTGCTGCTGCGGCGGGTCTATGACCGACTGCCAAGCGGGGGTGCGATTCTCCTGGCTGAGAAACTTTTATGGGACGACAAGACGGGGCCACGCTGGGCACTGCTGCAATCGTTGAACATGCTGGTCTGTACGGAAGGGAAAGAGCGGAATTTGGGGGAGTATGAGCAACTGTTGACTCGGGTGGGGTTTGAGCGAGTCCAGGGGATGCGAACGAATTCCCCACTGGACGCTGTCTGGGGCTGGAAGCCTTGAGCACGGAACTGCTCCTTCAAAGACCGCGCCAGGCCGCGGATGACAGCGTGAACGCCGGGAAGGAAAAACTCTGTTTTTCTAGAACCGATTGGATTCCGCGAAACTCCAATTCCTCGGCGGTGTTTGTTGCTTCATGGTGACTAAGCCCTTGGAAGGGGCAGCAGAAGTTCAATTGTGGGGTCCTGTCGCCCCCATTCTGGTCCAAGGAACGGCTCGGCAATCGGCGGGCACTTCTCAGCAACTGAGCAGAAACTGCGCGCCGTGATGTCGGAAAGACGAGGAGCTGTGTGATGTTGGCGTACTTTGATCCCGGTTCGGGCAGCATGCTGGTTCAGGTTTTGGTGGGTGGAGCGGCTGGCTTGGCCGTGTTCGCCCGCTATCTCTGGGATCACTTCGGAGTGGGAGCTCTGCTGCGACGGCGTAAGGGTGCCGTCTCGGCGCCTGTCCGCTGAAGAAATTGGCAGGCGTGTTTGGGGGGGCGAGACTTGAGGCTGGCAACCTGTGGTGACTGCGATTGGGATCGTCTCGGATAACCATCTCGATTCCTGGCAGAACCATTGTGCGGAGGATCGGGTGTGAACCACGCCGAAACGATCCGGCCTGACGCGGGATCTTATCGAGATCGTGCTGGCCGTGTGCTGGCCGGCCCACGGGGTGAGATTTATCGCGGGCTTTCCGCCGCTGCGTTGGAACAATGGCGGATGGTCGCCAAGGCCCCGTTCGCGCAGCGCGCCATGTCGGCGGGGAAACTCGTCGAGACCCGCGAACTGGCTCCCCACGAGGTCGAACAGGCCGGCTTGGATTCTCAAACGGCATTTGGGGGAATGTCTTGGGCCGGGTATCTGCAGCACGAACGCATTCCTTTCGTCTCGTATCCCTACGAGTGGACCTGGGGGATGCTCCGCGACGCTGCCTGTGCCCAGCTCGAATTGCTGCAACAGGCGTTCGCCGAAGAGTTCACCCTCAAGGATGGCACCCTCTACAACATCCAGTGGAGGGGCACCGAACCGGTCTTCATCGACACCGTGTCGCTGGAACGCTGGGCCCCCGGCCTCCCCTGGATGGGTTATCGACAGTTCTGCCAGACCGGACTGTTCCCCCTCTGGCTGCAATCTTTCTGGCAGGTCCCCTTCCATCCCTGGCTGCGCGGGCGATTGGATGGCATTACCCCGGGTGAGTTCAACGCCCTCTGCGGCTGGCGCGACCTGTTCCGCCGCGGGGTCCTGGTGCATGGCTGGCTGCAGGCCCACCTGCAGCAGTCGCGTCCCGTCACCGACCAGGACGTGCGAGGTTCGCTTGAAAAACAGGGGCTCCCCGCCGCAGCGGTCCGCAAGTCGCTGAACTCGTATCACCAGCTCGTGTCGCGTCTGACCTGGTCTCCTCCGCGCTCCACCTGGTCCGACTATACCCCTGCCTACTCCTCCACTGACTGGCAGGCGAAGCAGCAGTTCGTGCGGCAAACCGTGCAGGCCCAGCAGCCTCAACTGGTGTGGGACCTGGGCTGCAACACGGGGGAGTTTTCCCGCATCGCCGCCGAGACCGCCCCGGTGGTTGTGGCCCTCGACGGCGATCATGCCGCGGTCGAACAGTTGTATCGCGCCCTGCGCAGCGAATCGGGTTCGAGTGCCGCGCGGCGGATCCTGCCACTGGTGGGAAATGTCTGCGATCCCTCTCCCAACCAGGGTTGGCTGGGAGCCGAACGGCGCTCGTGGGCGAATCGTGGTCGTCCCGACCTGGTGCTGGCGTTGGCGCTGGTGCACCACCTGGTGCTGGGCGCGGGAATTCCGCTGGAAGAATTCCTCGACTGGCTGCATTCGTTGGGAGGCGCAGTGGTGCTTGAGTTCGGCGACAAGAGCGACCCCCAGGCGCGGCGGGTTCTCCACAATCGCCGCGACGATGATCCTGGTTACTCTCTCGAAGCCTGCGAGGCGGGCCTGCGACAGCGGTTCGCCCGCTGCGAGCGGTTGACCCTGCCCGATGGAAAACGCACTCTGTTCCATGCCCAACCCCGGTGAAGTCGGTTCCCAATCGCCCATGAACCTCGCTTCCACCCCGCCGCTGCCCAACACCCCTCGCCCGCTGAAATCTGATCTTTGGCAGGCAAGCGTGCTCTACTGCTTCGCCGTGGTCCAGCCGGCCTTCGATCTGTTGGGCCAGCGCGACAGCTACGTGATCGACATCGGTGCCAGCCGAGGAGGATTGGCGGCCCTGGCCCTGATCCTGATGCTGGTCATCCCGGGGCTGTTGGCCCTCGTGCTGTGGGGTGTCAATCGCCTGTCGGTTGCGCTCCGCGAAGGACTGGTATTGGGATTGGTCTGGTTGTTTGCCGCCATGATCGTCTTCCCCCTGCTGCGACACAATTCCCTGCTGACCGGTTGGCCCATGGTCGCGGCATCACTGGTTTTGGCGGTCGGTTTCGCGTGGATTTTTGCGGCCTGGTCGGGAGTCCGGCAGGCTGTCTCGCTGGCGGGTGTCGGTTGCCTGTTGTTTCCAGTGCTGTTTTTCACCACCACCAAAGCCAGTCGGGTGGTCTTCAGCTACCTCGGTCAGAAAACCTTCACTGGCAAACCGATTCCCGTGGTGCTGGTGGTCTTCGATGAATTCTGTGGATTGACGCTGCAGACCGCCGACCGGCTCATCAACGAAGACCGTTTCCCCCGGTTCGCTGAACTCTCCCGCCGGGCCACGTGGTACCGCAATGCCACAACGGTCAACGCCGAGACCGCCTGTGTGGTCCCTGCGATCCTCACCGGGCGTTACTACGATCCCACGGGCCGCTTCTTTCCCACCCGTGGCGACCAGAACCTGTTCAACCTGGTGATGGGTGAAGGGGGTTACGAGATGATCGCCTTCGAGCCGGTGTCGCGGCTGGCCTTCGAAGGAGAAGCCATGGCCGAGTGGCAGAAACCCTCCATCGCAGCACAACTGGGCTCTCTGATTCCCGAAGTGGGCAAAGCGATTTTGGCGCATCTCACTCCGGGGGAGATGCGGCTGAAGATTCCCCAGCACGCCCCCGAGTGGTGGGGCTATCCCAAGACCGGCCCCACCGACGAAACCGTGCGCCGGGGTGTCGTCCGCTGGGGCTGGAGTTGTCTGCGGGTCCGCCAATTCGAGCATTTTCTCGACTGCCTTCCGGAAGAGGGACATCCCGCTCTGCACTTCCTGCATCTGGTCTTTCCCCACGTTCCCTGGATGTACCTCGACAATGGCGAGCCTTATTCCGTGGAATGCGGCGACATGAGCCTGCTGAACTTCGAGACCGACGGCCTCGCGCAGGATGTCTGGGGAAATGACCCCGATTTCGTCCTGCGGCAGCAGCAACGGTACCTGCTGCAGGTGCAATTGGCCGATCGTCTGATCGGCCGGTTGATCGACCGCCTCGAAGAACTGAAGATGTGGGACGACTGCCTGCTCATTGTCACATCGGATCACGGAGTCTCGTTCCGCGCGGGCCAAAACCGCCGCTATTACAGCGGCGAGAATGCCGACGAAATCCTCTCGGTTCCGCTGTTTGGCAAATAGCCGGGCCAAAAGTCCTGAGGGTTGAGCGATCGCAACGTGGAATGTGTCGATCTGCTTCCCACGATCGCCGATGTGCTCGACATTTCCCTCTGGGCGTCGGTCGACGGAGAATCTCTCGCCCAGGCACAGCAACGCGATCAGAACCGCAAGCAGTTCGCACAAGACAACCGGATGACTCAGTTT
>JBKCTR010000685.1:0-4117 GCA_046318755.1 Planctomycetaceae bacterium | reverse complement strand
CCGCAGGTGAAGTCATCGGGTTGAGTCAGAATCTCAACCTCCAGCTTGGTCTCCATGCGGGTCCGTGAATCAGGGGGAACAGGGGGCAAAACGGAGCGTGGAGAACCACGCAGGGTGGGGATCCTAACAGGTCCCCCAAATTGCGTCACCCCGAGAATTCCCCGAATCGGTGCAATCGACATAACGGAAATATTGGGCATAAGCCTTTCCGTCGGTCGATATTCTCCCTCATGTCCGCTGTCACCTGGAAACAACTGCTGCACACCTGTCTCACCAGCGCACTCGGGCTGGCAACGAGCCTGTGCGCATGTGATCTTCGTGCCGAGGGACCGATCCCCACGCTGTTCCCCGAACAGACCATTCTCGAGGCGCGGCCCGCCGAGGAATTCCCTGCGGAAACGCTGGGCTCTCCGGCCCATCCCCGATCGGTTTACTGGAAGGCCGACGATCAACCGTGGTTGCTGTCGCTCGACGAGGCGATTCGCATCGCCTTGGCCAACGACGATGTGATCCGGATTCTCGCGGGGAACACCGCGGTTGCCAGCGGTCGCACCATTTACGATCCGGCGATCGCCAATACGGCCATCGACGTCCAAAACGCCCGGTTTGACCCCACCCTGGGAATCACCAACAGTTGGAACCGGTTCGAAACGGGACAGTCGTTCTTCGACCCGCTCAATCCCGGGCACGCGCTGATTGTCGGCAGCGGAACCGGCAATTACGACTTCCGCACCGGCATCGACAAGACCAACGCCCTGGGCGGCACGGCCTCGCTGGGGGTCTCGACCAGTCCCACCTGGTTCCGCAACACCCTGGTGCCACTCAACAACGTGGCCCAGCCAGCCGCCGAACTGTCGTACCGGCAGCCGCTGCTGCAGGGGGCGGGAACCACCGCCAATCTGGCCCCCATCGTCATCGCCCGCATTGGCACCGAGCGCAGTTTCTACCAACTGAAAGACACGGTGCAGGAACAGGTCCGCAGCGTGGTCGATGGCTACTGGAACCTCGTGGTGGCCCGGGTGGATGTCTGGGTCCGCCGCCGACAGGTGGAGCAGGCCGAAGAGGCGTTACGGGTGGGTGAGGCGCGGTTTCGCGGCAACATCAACGACATCGCCCAGGTCGCTCAGGCCCGCTCGGCCCTGGCGAACTTCCGCGCGGCCCTGGTGACGGCTGAGGCGAACGTGATTCAGCGGGAAGCCGCCCTGCGCAATCTGCTGGGACTTCCCCCATCGGATGGCACAGAACTCAGTCCCGTGACCGATCCTCGCCGGGACCGGTATGTATCGGACTGGAACGCCCTGTGCGACCTGGCGGCTGAGTACCGCCCCGACCTCATCGATCTGCAACTGGCACTGCAGTCGGACCAGCAGTCGCTGGCCCTCGCCCGCAACACCGCTCAACCCCGCGTCGACGCCCTCGCCCTGTACCGCTGGAAGGGTCAGTACGGCGTGCAGCCGAACGGCAGCTTTCTCGATACGCCCCTGAATGAATTCAACGACTGGTCGCTGGGAGTGAACCTCTCGGTGCCGTTGGGACTGCGGCAGTCGCGGGCCCAGATGCGGCAGACCGAGTTGGCGTTGGCCCGCGATCAGGCGAACCTGCGGCAGGGACGTCATGCGGCCGTCCATCAACTGGCCACCACCACCCGGTTGATCGACCAGACGTACGAGCAGTTCCTCGCCTACACCGAAGCCCGCAAGGCGGCCCGGGTCAATCTGCAATACCAGACCGCCCTGTTCGAAAACGGGCGGACCATCTACCTGAACGTGCTGCAGGCGATTACCGATTGGGGCAACACCATCAGCAGCGAGGCCAACTCACTGACGCTCTACAACACCCAGCTCGCCACGCTCGAACGGCAGACTGGCACGATTCTCGAGACACACGGCATCTATTTCTACGAAGAGCAGTTCGGCTCGCGCAGTCCCTGGGGACGGCTGGGAAGCGATCGCTGCTATCCCCTCTCACTGCGCCCCACCTACGCCAATCGACGTTATCCCGACGGGCAGCGGCCCTCCGATGAATCGTTCGAATTGGAAAAACCGCAGTCGCCGATCGGCCGCGACCCCCTGCCCGAGTTGCCCTACCGCGACGTCGACACCACCTCCCCAACCGAAGACATTTCGCCCACGGGAGAGCCCTCCATGGACGGGGCAGACAGCCCCCTGCCAGGTCTGCCCGAGCTTCCGGAACTGCCGGGCTTGCGTTCTGATCCCATCGGACAACCCCCACTCCCCCCGTTTCCCAATCCCCCGATTCCCGATCCCCAGTCGCGGCGGAAGAGCCTCGACGACAATCCGTTCGCGGGGGCGCGACAGTCGCAGCAGTCGGCAGGACCGGTCATTCCGGTGGGGAACAACAAACTGCAAACCCCAGGAAGCGGTCGCGGCAGCCAGATTCAGCCGATGGCTCACGAGGCGCCGGCGGCCGCAGCGGGAACGCGCGGCACGACACCGTCGAACGTGTCGAGTGATCCCCGGGGGGCGGCCCCCATCCGCGCACCGCTGGAAAGAGGCACGAGCCGCGACACTTCCCGGCCGCGCAAGAGCCCCGGCTGGAAACGGCTGTTTGGGGGCTAAGGGGGCTCGCCGGAATCATTCACAGAATTGCCCTTCGTATCACGAAAATGTCCGATCCAGTGGTTCCGCCCCGAATTCGTACAGTTCGTACCGGCATCCATCGCGCCCAACCAAAAACTTCCCCGTAGGGGATACTTCCCTCAGCCTGGGGTTGTCGCGCAAGCGACTACCCCAGGTCGCCATCCCGATCATGATCTCTATCCTGTAAGGATTGCTTTCCACGCCCTGTCTGACGATTCGGGATCGATCATTGAGCGAGCCCACGACGAAAGGAACCACTTTCAGGGTTCAGGTCCTGTTGGGGCTCGCGTTCCCCGGGTAGCCGCTCAAGCGGCAACCCGGGGCTGAGAGAAGTAACCTCTACGAGGTAGAGTATGGGTTGGCGAGAGATTTGTAGCGAAGGCCGAGGGTCTTGGTCCCAGCGGTCCCTGTCGGAACACCATGGCCGCCACGTCGGCTGAAGTGCTCGCCAGGAACATGCATATGGAATTTAAGAGACTCAGCGAGATTGGGCATCGGACCACACAAGGATCGATCAAGTTCTCTAGGCGCGGGTCTTTAGGGCGTCGCCTGGCCGATCCACTGTCCGTCCCAATCTCCTAGGCCAGTGCGCACAAGGGACATGGGCTGGTTTCGAGAGGCGAGGCCCATGGCGCCCCAGCGGTTCCGGCGCAAGGCTGCCCCCCTCGACCGACGACGAGGCCGAAGGGCTGACCTGAGCGGGCGTTGCTGATTACAATCGAGTTTCGCGTCCCGCCTGATCGATCACCCGACCCTCCAGGATCGAGCCCATGCCTGCCCCCGCGTCCCGTTTGTTCCGGGAAGTTGCGACCCGCGGTCCCTTTGCCCTGTGTGCCTGGGTGGGGCTTTGTTGTTCGCTGGCCAACGGGGGGGAGACGCGGCCGATTCTCTTCAACCGTGATGTTCGGCCGATTTTGGCCGACCATTGCTTCACCTGTCATGGACCCGACGCGGCCCGCCGCAAGGCTGACCTGCGTCTCGATACCGAAGCGGGGGCCCGGGCCGATCTGGGGGGACGCCGGGCGGTGGTGCCGGGCGAGACGGCCCAAAGTGAGTTGCTGGCGCGCGTGCTGGCCACCGATCCGAACGAACAGATGCCTCCCCCCGGCCAGGGAAAACCGCTGTCTCCGCAGCAGGTCGCGATCCTCCAGGCGTGGATCGAACAGGGGGCGGCCTACCAACAGCACTGGGCGTTTCTGCCGCCGGAACCGCCGGTTGTTCCCGAAGTCCGGCACCGCGACTGGGTGTGCAACCCCATCGATGCATTCGAGCTCGCCCTACTGGAACAGGAGGGGCTGACTCCGTCCCCCCCGGCTGATCCCGCCACACTGCTGCGGCGGGTCACCCTTGCCCTGACCGGCCTGCCGCCGACGCCTGCCGAGATCGACGCGTTTGTGGCCGACCCCTCCGACGCGGCCTACCGCGCCGTGGTCGAACGGCTGCTGCGCTCGCCCCGGCATGCCGAGCGCATGGCGGTCCGTTGGCTCGATGGGGCCCGCTATGCCGACACCAGCGGC
>JBKCTR010000684.1:0-4529 GCA_046318755.1 Planctomycetaceae bacterium | reverse complement strand
AAGCGATACCGTTCGCGGATGGCGACATCATAGGCGTGTAAGATCAGCTCTCGACTGGCGAGTGCCGAGATCATGACCAGCAGGGATGAGCGGGGGAGATGGAAATTGGTCAGGAGCCCGTCGATGGCACGAAATGTCCAGGGAGGCCTGATGAACAGATCGGTCGGCCCGCGAAAGACCAGTTGCTCCCCTCGCAAGGCGGCCGACTCGAGTGTCCGGGTGGTGGTGGTGCCCACCGAGATGAGTCGCCCCCCCAGGGTGCGTGTCTGCAGACAATTGTGCGCGGTCTCGGGGGAAACCTCACACCATTCCGAGTGCATCTTGTGTTCTTTCAACCGCTGGACGGAAATGGGACGGAAAGTCCCCACTCCGACGTGTAGCGTGACAAATGACTGTCCGATCCCACGTTCCTGGCAACGGGAGAGCAATTCGGGTGTGAAGTGCAGACCCGCCGTGGGGGCTGCGACGGAGCCGAAATGTCTGGCGTAGACCGTCTGATAGCGTTCTTGATCGGCCGCATCGGCCAAGGGACGCTCGATATAGGGGGGGAGCGGGAGCGTGCCGAACTCCAACAGGCTCTCGATGGGATCGGCCCCCGGTGGCGGCTCGACGGTCCAAGTCCCCTCTTTGTCCCGGGAGATCAATCGCAGCGGCAGCCGACGCCCAGAATCTGTATCTTGAGCCGGGTGGACCTCGATGATCTCCCCGGGCTGGACCCGTCCGCGCGTGGTGGCCAGCAAACGCCACGCTCCCTGTTCATCGGACTGCAGATACAATCCCTCCCACCGCCCCCCCGTGGAGGCCCGCTGGCCAAACAGTCGGGCCGGAAGAACGCGGGAATTGTTGAAGACCAGGCGATCACCCGTAGCCAGCAGGTCGGGCAGATCACGAACCTGATGATGGTCGATCTGACCTGATTTTCGATCCACCAACATCATGCGTGCTTCGTCTCGCCGCGCCGAGGGTTGGCGGGCGATGAGTTCCTCGGGTAGTGTGTAATCGTAGTCAGCCAATTCATCGGTCATGGCGGTTCCATGGGGTGTGGTCCGGGGAGATCAAGTGCCGTGGCAAGAGAAATTGTGGTGCCATTTTGCGGTTCACGAGATGACTAAGGACACGCGGTTGCGACTTGCCTTCTGCGTCACGGAACTCGATCCCGGAGGAGCCGAGCGGGCCCTGGTGGAGTTGGTGACCCGCCTCGACCGCAAACGAGTTTCGCCCCGAGTGTACTGCCTGTCGGGACGGGGGGCTTTGGTCGACCGGCTGGAAGGTGCAGGGATCGAAACCGTGTTGCTGCAGGCAGGTTCCCGCTGGGATGTGGGGGTTGTCCGTCGCCTGAAAAACGAACTGCTGCGGCAGCGGCCGCACGTGCTGCAGACGTGGCTCTTCCATGCCAATCTCGCGGGACGGCTGGCGGGCTGGTGGGCCGATGTCCCCGTGATTATCAGCGGCATTCGCGTGGCGGAGCGAAGGTCGAAATGGCCGCTCCTTCTCGATCGCTGGACGCAGCGCCTGGTCGACGCCCATGTCTGCGTGAGTGCCGCGGTTCGCGAATTCTCTGAACGAATCGCAGGACTCGACCCCCGGAAATTGAGGGTGATCCCCAATGGAGTCGAGGCACGTCGTTTGAGCCAGGCCCAGGTTTGGGACTGCCGCACGGTGGGGATTCCCCGTGGATGTCCCGTGATTGTGGCCGCGGGTCGACTCGATCGGCAAAAAGGCTTTGATCTGTTGCTGCAGGCGATTGCCGAAGGGGGCCACTTCCCTTTGGATCCGCATTGGGTGATTGTGGGTGAGGGCCCCGAACGGACCAATCTGGAGCGGCAGATTGCGAAAAGCGGGTTGACCGACTCGGTGCATCTGCTGGGCTGGCGGCCCGATCTTCCGGAGATTCTGAAGGGAGCCACGGGTTTTGTGTTGTCGTCGCGCTGGGAAGGCATGCCGAATGTCGTCCTCGAGGCGATGGCAGCGGGCCTCCCCGTCGTGGCTTTTGATGTCGAAGGAGTTCGTGAACTGGTCGTTGAGGGGCAAACGGGCTGGATTGTGCCCCCCGAAGAAATACAAGCACTGGCCGGTGCCCTTCGGGAGCTTCTGGGGGATCCGGCGGGAGGAGTGAAACAGGGGCTGGCGGGGGCCGAGCGCGTCGAGGAGCTGTTCACTTGGGAACGAGTCTGCTTGGCTTACTTCGACCTGTATCTCGAGTCGTGCCGCGCAAAACGGCTTCTGCCACAGGACTCTCCTTCGTAGAATTCCTGTGAAGCCCACAAGGAAACACGTGCCGAAATGCGGAAGAAACCACTGCGACGTTTTTTTGGAACTGGTGACCGGACCATTGGCAAGCGGCGAAGCCTGACCCGCTGGATGGGAGACCGACTGGCTCAACTGAGTTACGCAGTGCTCGTTGAGCCGACTTGGCTCGAGGTGAATCGACTGCGATTGCCCCTGCCGGGCGAGGGAGCGGGGCGGCTGCGGGTGGTTCAAATCACCGACATTCACTACCACGGGCGAACTCCGCGGGCCTACATGCAGCACTGTGTCAACTCGGCCAATGCCGAGCAAGCGGATGTCATCGCATTGACGGGCGACTACATCCACGCAGGGGGCCAGCACATCAACGAGATTGCGGAGATCCTGGGGGGGCTCTCGGCCCGGCTGGGGGTGTTTGCCGTTTTGGGGAATCATGATCATGCAATTCGGGCCTCCTGGGGGCCTCGAATGCATCGGGGGCTCAATGAACGGGTCGCCAGGGCTCTCGAAGGGGTGGGCATCCGCGTTCTCCACAATGAGTTGGTGACGTTGGAATCAGGTGGGGAACGATTCCAGATCTCGGGGGTGGATGACCTATGGAGTCGTCAGTGCCGACCGGAGGAGGCCTTGGCGAATCTGAACCCTGATTACCCTCACATTATGCTCGCGCATCATCCCCTGACAATTCACCTCGTTGAGGGGAAGAGGTGCGATTTGATGCTGTCTGGCCACACGCACGGAGGTCAGATCCACAGCCAGAAGTTTGGGTCGATTACGCTGAGTCGGCGGATGAAGAACTACGCAGCCGGACTCTATGAGTTCGGCCCCCAGCGTTTGTATGTCAACAAAGGGGTGGGCTACGGTTGGCAGATCCGTTTCAACCGCCGCCCGGAAATTGCGGTGT
Organism: Planctomycetaceae bacterium; assembly: GCA_046318755.1. Taxonomy (GTDB): domain Bacteria; phylum Planctomycetota; class Planctomycetia; order Planctomycetales; family Planctomycetaceae; genus UBA10511. The sequence continues at coordinate 1,378 of JBKCTR010000684.1, read as the reverse complement.
TTGACTTGGCCAGGGGGCCGTCATCCCCGGAGGAGCAAGTGCAAAAAACAGGGTGAAAGCCAAGCGAGTCGTGAAACGGAAAGAGCCCATCCAGCGGGATGGGTGCTGGATGGGCTCTGCAGATGCAGGGTGCAGCCTGATCGGAGTGTTCGGAAGCCAGCAGCAGGGAGTCGAGGGGAACAGAAACTCACGACAGATTCCGATTGCTCTGAATCTGCGAGTTCTCGAACCAACCCGGAAAGCCTGCGAACAAACTCGCGAAGTCAATCCGCAGATTCAAAGGCTACGTGGCCGCGACCTGTAGATTCGCCAACTGGGAGAGGCGCGACTTGAGACGGGCCGCCTTGTTGGGATGGATGAATTTCTTCGCAGCGAGTTTGTCGATCTTGCTGGCGGTGGCATTGAGGGTCGAGGCGACCTGGGGGGCCTCAGCCTTGGCCACATTGGACTTGAGAGTCTTGATGGCAGTGCGCAGGACCGACTTGGCAGCACGGTTCCGCAGCCGGCGCTTGTTGGCCTGCCGCATCGCCTTTTCCGCGTTACGATTGTTGGGCATGAGAGCTCTGAGAGAACCGACGAACAGGTTGGGGCACGAGGCCGGATGGGGGATCTTAAACCATGCCGGTTTGAAAGAAAAGGGGGAGCCATGAAGTTGTTGACAAGTGCTCCCCAGTTCCCGGCGAGCGGAGTTCAGCAGTCCGAACGCCCACCCGTCTATTCATGCTCCAGTTCGACGTTCCAATACGCCTCATCCAGAAACTGCTTCCAGGATTCGTACTTGACAATTGTCAATTGGTGCGACAGCATTGGGCTTCGCTTGGGTTTGACGGGCTTTTTGTACAGCTTCATTCCTGCCTGGTAAGGAGTCCGTCCTCCCTTCCGGACGTTGCACTTCAGGCAGGCACAGACGATGTTCTCCCAGTTGGTCTGCCCTCCCTGGCTGCGGGGAATCACGTGGTCGAGGCTCAACTGTTGGGTCGAGTACTTGTGTCCACAGTACTGACAGCGATTCTCGTCACGCAGAAAGATATTGCGACGGTTGAACTTGACGATGTTTCTCGGAAACAAATCGTAGCTCAGCAGGCGGATGACCCGCGGGACCTGAATCTCGAAGTTGACCGCCCGAATCCAGTCTTCGTGTTCCCGTTTGCCTTCGACCTGAGACTTCCATTCACTGACCTCCCGCCAGCTTTGAAAGTTGTAGGTCGCGTAGCTGCCATTCTCGACGGAGACGACTTCAGCCAAATCCTTGCACAACAGGCAAAACGCACGCCGGACCGAGATGACCTGAATGGCCACATTGAGCCTATTGAGCACCAAAACGCTCGATTGCATGGCCGCTCTGGACTTTTCCGCACTCCGCTGCGTCGACGTCATG
>JBKCTR010000683.1:0-8859 GCA_046318755.1 Planctomycetaceae bacterium | reverse complement strand
GCAGTACGGCCACCGCGAGACACCGGGGTTCCAGTATCCCAGCCTGGGCTCGGCCTTTGCCCAGCAGTTGACCTCCTCCAGCAATCCGCTGCCAGGCTACCTGACGATCAATGGCGGCGGGGCGACTTCCGAGCCGTCGTTTCTGGGGCCGCAATTCGCCCCGATCAACCTGAGTGGTACGAATCCCCCGGCGAACCTGAAGTTGCCGGATGGGTTGGCCGAAGAGCACGACCGCCGGCGGCGTGAGCTGCGGGCGAAGCTCTCGGGCCGGTTCGTCCAGGGGCGGGCGAAGGCCGAGACCGAGGCGTACAACGGTTCGTTCGAGCAGACGGCCCAACTGCTGGCGAAGAAAGACGTCTTCGATTTCACGAAGATCACCGATGCCGACAAGGAACGTTACGGCAAGGGAGAGTTCGCCCAACACTGCCTGATGGCCCGGCAGTTGGTGGAGTCGGGGGTGACGTTCACCAAGGTGACACACACCAACTACGACACGCACTCCGAGAACTTCAACTTTCACATCGAACAGTTGGGGGAATTCGACCGGCCATTCGCGACGTTCATCCAGGACCTGGCGGACCGGGGCCGGCTGGCGAACACGCTGGTGATTGTGATGAGCGAATTCGGCCGCACGCCGCGGATCAACCACCTGGTGGGGCGCGACCACTGGAGCAAGGCGTGGTCGGTGGTGGTGGCCGGGTGCGGGATCAAGGGGGGGGCGGTGGTCGGCAAGACCAACGAGAACGGCACCGCTGTGATCGAACGCGAAGTGAATGGCGGGCACCTGTTCCACACCTATTACAAGGCGGTGGGGCTCGACTCTTCGAAGGCGTTCTGGCACGAGGGGCGACCATTCAACAAGGCCGACCCGAAAACCGAGGCGATTTCGGAAGTGCTGGCGTAAGCGGTGGATTGCGAATCGGTTTGGCCCGGGTCACGCCCTGCGCTGGCGAGCCCGGATTTCCTGAGATGAAGTTCCGGTCTGTCTGCCATGTCGATGCCTTGTGACCTGCCGCGTCTGAAGAACCTGGCCCTGGGATTCTGCGGGGTGCTGCTGGTGTGGGGCGGAGTCTTCGCCGCCTCTGTCGCAGCCCAGGAGCAGGCCCCGGCAGCGGCCGCACCAGCGACGACTGCGGCCGCAGAGCACCCGGCACTGGGGTTCGCCCGGAAGGATCTGGTGCGCTGGACGGCCCAGGTCGACGTGGCCGCGAAGAGTGTGGCCGAACGCCAGGCGCAGCTCGAAGCGGTGATGAAGGGGGTCGCCGACGCCAAGGCGGCCCAGCAGGCGGCCGACAAGGGGGCAACCGATGCGACCGCGGCATTGACCGCCGCCGAGCAGGCAAAAGCCGCGGCCGAGAAGGCGTTTGCCGAGGCGGTGGAGAAAAAGAAAGCGGCCGACGCGGCCAAGGCCGAGGCCGATGCCAAAGTCCCTCAGGCCGAGGCGGCGGTCAAGCCGGCGACCGATGCGAAGGGAGCGGCCGACGCGGCGGCGGGAGCGGTTCAGGCCCAATTGAAGATCGCGCAGGAACGGGTGGCCCTGTTGGAGAAGGGCCCGATCAAGCCCGACCCGGTGGGAGCTCGGCTGCTAAACACCGCGACGCACGACCGGCCTTATCTCGCCTGCAAGTTCGACGCCCAGGGGACGCAACTGTTTGCCGGGGCCCAAGACAACAATCTGCACCGCTGGGACATCATTGGAGGCCCGACGCTGCACCAGCCGGGGCATTCGAGCTGGGTGGGAACGCTGCAGTTGATTCCGCAGCTGAAACAGGCGGTTGCGGGGGGGCATGAAGGAAAGCTGACCTGGTGGTCGGACCTCGACACGACGCCGCAGGTGGTGCGGGCGAGTCCCGCCCACAAGGGGTACCTGCGGGCGGTGGCGGTCAGCCCCGATGGCACGCTGGTCGCGACTGGCGGCAATGACAACATGGTGCGGGTCTGGTCGGCCGCCGATGGGTCGCTGGTCAAGGAGCTGCCCGGTCACGAACGGCATGTGTACAACGTCGCGTTTCATCCTTCGGGGAAATTCCTGGTGTCGGGAGACCTCGTGGGAGTGCTGAAGCAATGGGAAGTCGGCTCGTGGAACCACGTACGCGATCTCGACGCCAAGGTGCTCTGGAAGTACGACGCGGGGTTCCAGGCGGATGTGGGGGGCATTCGGGCGATCGACTTTTCGCCCGATGGCAAGCTGCTGGCGGTGGGGGGGATCACCGAGGTGAGCAATGCGTTCGCCGGGGTCGGCATTCCCGCCGTCGTGCTGTTCGACTTCGAAATGGGAAAGCAACTGCGGGTGATGAAGCCCAAAGAAAATTTCCAGGGGAGTGTCTACGGACTGCGGTTCCATCCAACCGAGCCCTTCCTGATCGCTGCCGGGGGTGGCAATGGAGGGGCGATCTGGTGCTGGAAGTTTGAAGAAGAGAAGTCGTTTGCCGATGTGAAGCTGCCGGGGGTCGCCTACGATATGACCCTGCACCCAGACGGGCTGCGGGTGGCGGTGGCATTGTTTGACAAGACCTTGCGGATTTACGATCTGGGCCCGAAGCCCGAGATGCCGGCGGCTGCGGCGGCCCCGGCGAAATGATGCCCCCCCGCTGTTGGACGCTCACCCATGTCGGCTGCTGCTGAGGAGGGAGAGCGAGCGACAGCTGAAGGTTCCGCCCACTGCACCGCAGGTGGCCCGATTCCATCGCCGCGGCCACCAACGCAACCCGCCCAGCGCAGAGGCGAGTCGGCCCGCGAATTGATCCTGCGGCTGCTGCTGGGATGTGGCTCCCTGGTGCTGCTGGGGATGTGTGTGGTGGCGCTGGTTCCCACCGAGTGGTGGCAACCGGTGGACCACTTCCCCAATCCGCGAATTGAGCCCGAACTGTTCGGAAAGCGATTCTCGCGACTGTGGCTGCGGTGGATCACTGGTCAGTTTGTGTTGGGCTTTTGGCTCGCGATGCTGACGGGTCTGGCGTGGATCACCTGTTGCCAGGTGCGCTGCAGCGGCGTCACCCCCGCCGAGTCGTGGTTCGATCTGCGACAACCACTGCGGCCCGGCATGCAGCGGATCCCGCTCTCCGCCCCCCACTCCGACTGGGTCTGGATGCTGCGTCAGGCGATGGGGCTGTTGCTGGTCGGCCTCGGGGGACTGTTGCTCGTTGAGGAAGTGAGAGAACTGGGCCTTTGGCTGATTCCGTGGCTGGTGATCTTGTTGTGGTTGGGAGAAGGATTTGTTCGCATTCTGTGGCGCAGGGTGGCGGAGACTCTGGTGCTGACCGAAGACCGCCTGGTCTGGCACCTGGGTCCCTGCCAGGTACAGATTCCGTACCTGCGGCTGGAAGAAGTGCTGCGTGGCTCGGCGTGGATCTCCGTGGGACCTGAGCGCCGCGAACTGTTGTTGGTGACGCGGGGCGAGATCACAGTGGTGGCCCGCCCCGGGTTGCCAGTCTGGCTGCTGTTCTGGCTGTTGCCCCGGCGTGAGCGGGTGGTGCAATCGGGACTCACGCACGAGTGCTTCCGCCTGCGCCCGGCGAATGAACTGGTCACCCTGGAGGCCATCGCAGCCCGCGCGCCGCATCTGGCCGCGCGGGGAATGGGCTTGCTGGCGACTCGTCCTCAAGAAGAACGAGTCGACTCCACCGAAGAGCTCGCGCGCAACCAGCGAAACCTGGCCATCGCCCAGCAATCGGATCGACGGGTGGTGCTGGTTCCCCAACCCTTCCGCAGCGTGCTGGTCAACCTGTGCGTCTGGTTGCTGTTCCCATTGCTAACGCTGGAGTTGCTGCAAGAACTGAAATGGATCGCGTGGGACCGCCCCTATCTGAGCGACTGGTGGGGGGCGTATTTCATCCTGCCGCTCCTGGCCTGGTTCGCCTTCCTCGGCTGCCTGGTGTGGCTGTGGCGAAAGGCATTGCCGCAGTGCCCAGGGAATGACTGGCCCACTCAGCCAGCGGAAGGCAACGTGTTCCGCCAGAGCCCGGGCCGTTGGGGTTGGCTGGTTGAATGCGGACAACTCTGGCGGCTGGTGGTGTTGAGCCTGGGATTGCTGGTGGTCGGAATGCTGCGCATGGGGCTGGATCTGCCGGAACTGGCGATGTTCGAGGGGCTCGGTTGGGGACTCTGGCTGACCTTCGCACTGCACTTGCTGCGGCAGATCTGGGTGGCGCGGCGGGGGGCGCTGTGGCTCTTCCCGGACCGGCTGCTGGGGGACTGCGGCTGGACCCAGGTGGCACTGAGGTACAATGCCCTGCAGGAAGCGACGTTGACGGCACCCCTCGGTTCTCCGGGTGATGCCGGCGAACTGCGGCTGCGGGGGGCTGTCCCTTTCCAGATTCCCGCCCGCCGCACGTGGTGGAGTCTCCCGCGGATACCGTTCCTCAGGAACCGCGAGATTCCGGCCGCCTGGCAAGACCGCGCGTGGCTCGTCACACTGGCCGAGCCCGAGCGCTTGCTGCGCGATCTCGGGCCCCATGTGCCGCATTTGGTACGCGGCCCAACGGGGTGGATCACCCCGCTGCCATGCACCGAGACTACCAGCCCAGAGGCCGGCGGGAGCCCCGCTCAGTCGACCACAAACTCGACGTTGCGCCAGTAGCCGAATTCGTTCGACCAATTGTTCGCGGCGTTCTGCAGCACCAGTGTCACGCTCTGGCCAGCGAACTGCTGGAGATCAATCTCGAGATCGACCCAGCCCCCCTGCGCCGTCTCGGGACCGATAATCTGGTCGTGGAGTTTTTCTCCGTTCCCCAAGATCACCAACCGCCAGTCTCCAGCACGGTCATGCGCGACCTCGAGCTTGAGCCGGGGTTTTCCCTCGGAGGGGACCTGCACCGTGCGGATCAGTTCGCAGGGAGTGTCCTTGTCGACCGGATGCGTCCGCAGCACCCGTTCGCGATTCCCATGCGAACGCAGGAAGCCCAGGCCCCGTTCCCCCACCTTCTGGGTGACGAACCCGGGTGCGGTCTCGACCAGGATGCTGCCAAACAGTGCCGGCTCGGTGGCGTCGCGGGGGGTGGTGTCGCGCATGCCGCGGATCGACCTGGCCTCGGGATCGGTCGGGGGACGATCGAGCGTGATGTACGCGAACAGGTCGAGCAGTTCCTGGCGCGTGAGAGCCTTCTCGACATCCTCGGGCATGAGGGACTGTTCGCTCTGCTTCTCCTCGTCGATCTCCGAGCGGGGAATGGTCTCGAGCTTGCCCCCCTGGACCTTCAGGACAATGTGCTCGGGGGAGTCTTCCACAACCAGCCCGGTCACGGCTCGACCGCCGGTGGTCAGCACTGTGCGGGCCTGGTAGGCGGCCCCGATCACCAGCGAGGGATCGAAGACGTTCGAGAGGAGTTGGTCATAAGTCGAACGGCCATTGTCAGTGAGTTCGGGGCCCACCTCGGCCCCTTCGCCGAACAGCTTGTGGCATTGGCCGCAGACTTTGGCGTAGGCCGCCTTCCCCCGGAGTGGATCGCCGGGATTCTTGTGGAACTCGGCCCGGAACTCGGCAATGACCGCATCGCGCTGGGGATTGCGACCTTCCCGGATCCGACCCCAGTGGCGGGCGACCAGTTCGGTCAGTTCCGCATCGCGCAGGGCGAGCAGAGTGCGGGCCTGCGTCTGGTTCATCAGGGCGGCAGAGACCTGTTTGTCCCCCATCGCATTCAGCAGTCGCCGCGCCCAGGCGACCCGCCCGGTCAGCAGTTCCACCGCGCGGGGCTGCACGTCGGGGGGAAGTTTGTCCCACGCCTGCAACACCACCTCGGCCACGCGGGGATCATCCAACCGCCCCAACGCAGCCAGGACTTTTCCGGGAAATTCGCGAACCAGGGCCTGGGTCGCTTGGTCTGCCTTGGGCCCCACCACCGCGGGCTCGGTCAGGCTGGCCGCGACGGCGTCGAGCAGCCCTTCGTCACGGCTGGCGACCAGAGACTGCAGGGCCCGCAGACGCAACTCGGGGTTGAGACCGCGGGTGGCGAAGTTCTGCCGGGCAACTTTCACCCCGCGGGGATCACCCCAGGCGGTCACCAACAGGGCCGCATCGAGACCCGCAGGATGAGCAGAGGCATTCGCCAACAGAGGTGCCAGCGTCGGTTCCAGTTCGCTCTTCAAGCTGGCGATGGCGGGCTGGGGAAGTTCGCCCGTCTCAACCCGGCCAGCCAAACGGCGCAGGCAGTCTTGAAAGACCGCCGGGGCCGCGTCGCGGAGAGGGGCGACGAATTTCCCGATGACGGCGGGAGAGACAGCTTCTCCCCCTTCGCGGGGCTTGAGCTGGGCCAGCAGCACATCCAGGGCCCGCGGGGCCAGCTCGGCCTGCAGCGGGGTGGGAATCTTTTGGGCCCGCTGCCAGCGGGTGACGAAGTCGGCCCCCTGCCGGGCAATCGCGGGCTGCAGTTGTCGCCAGGCGACGCGGGGAAGCAGCGGGTCGTCCGTCGGCTGGTCGAGCACCGTCAGCAAGACATCGAGCCGGTCGAGTCCTTCGATGCGGGGCACCGCCGCGGCGACCTGCAATCGAACTTCGGGAGACGGATCCTTCGCCAGTTCCGCCACCCGGCGGGCGACGTTGGGATCGAGCGGCTTCGAATTCCCGGCACACCGCACCGCATGCGCCCGCACCGCCTCTTCGGTATGGGAGAGCAGGGCGAGATGAACCTTCGGCTCGAGACCATTCGACGCAAGCGCCCACAGGGCGTGCATCCGCTGGCGAAAGGTGGTATTCGGCCCCTGCACCAGTTGAGCCAGGGTGTTGCGCGAACCGGGAGTGTTCCGTTCGACCAGCAGTCGCTGCGCCGTTTCACGGAAGTAGATGTTGGGGGAATTGAGCCGGGCGATGAGCTGCTCATCGCTCTCGCGAGCCAGATCAAACCGGGGGGCGCGGGGAGACTGCCCATACCGCACGCGATAGAGCCGGCCTTTCGCCCGCTCGATCCCCTCGGGATCGCGGTTGGCATCTTGGTAGCAGTGGTATTGGTCGTACCAGTCGAGCACATACAGGCAGCCGTCGGGGGCCACCTTCTGCGAGACCGGCATGAACCACGCGTCGTCGGTCGAGAGAAAGTCGGGCTCGCCGGTCGCGAAGTAGGTCGATCCGGTGCGCTTCAGCGAATCGACATTCACGCAGTTGCCATGGATGTTCCCCATATAGAGGCGTCCGCGGTACTCGGCCGGATACACATCGCTGTCGAACCAGGTAAGGCCGCAGTAGGCGGCCTTCTGGTGCTTGTGTTGGACGATCGACTCGATTTTCCAGGTGTGGGGCGGATAAGGGCCGGCCTGGCGGTGGTAGTAACCCCCCTGCACGATGTGCCAGAGGTGATCGATCACGCAGGCCGAGACGAAGGCACTGCCCCGTTCGTTGAGGGCGATGCCCCAGGGGTTGCTGGTTCCCTCGGCCCACAGTTCGAATTCGTGCGTGCGGGGATGCAGGCGGAACATCGCCGCGTTGAAGACATGCTCGCGCCCCTGGTGCGAGACATGACTCTGGTTGAAGACACCGTTGAGTCCATACAGCCAGCCATCCGGTCCCCAGGTGAACGAGTTGGGGAGTTCGTGGGTATCGGTCCGGCCAAACCCGGTGACGATCACCTCCCGGGTGTCGGCCCGATCGTCGCCATCCGTGTCCTTCAGGAACAGAATGTCGGGAGAGTTGGCAACCCAGACGCCGCCGTGGCCAACGGCAATGGCCGAGGGGATGTTCAAACCCTCGGCAAACACCGTCATCTTGTCGGCGGTGCCATCGCCATTGGTGTCTTCGAAGATCTTGATGCGGTCGCGTCCTTCGCCGGGGGAACGGCGGGGGTACTCGAGACTTTCGCAGACCCAGATCCTGCCCCGTTCGTCGAAGCACATGGCGACCGGATTGACAAGGTCGGGCTCATGAGCGACCAGCTCGACCTGGAAGCCCTGGGGGACCCGCATGTGGGTCAGGGATTCCTCAGGGGAAAGGGCCGGTCCGGGGGGTTTGTCCTGGGCGTGGGGGATGACCGGCGGGGCGGCGGTGACCGGCGAGAGATTGCCCGGCGGAAGATGGGTCAGCCCCAGTGCCAGAATGCCCAGACAAAATCTGGGGAACAGACGGAAATGCGTGGAAGTGACCAAACGCATCGAAACACCCCGCAGCGAACGGCAGAAGACCTGTGATCGGCCCAGTGGGTGGGCAACCGACGCCCTCGATTTGAGCAAATCGGGGGGATCGCTGCCAACTGGGGCTGGGCTGGCAGCGCGTGGGGAATGCCGAACCATGGAGAAATCGGTGCAAAACAGGCTTTCTCGGGTGGCTTCGCAAGATTTTCACCGTTCTTGGTTTCTTCTGGCACGGTGATTGCTTTTGTGGTTGTTCGCGAAGCGGTGAGAATCGATGAGGCTCTGCCGGAGAAACCAGAGCCATGTCGATTCCAGACAAGTACGCCGACTGGAAAGGGAGCCGGGTTGGGATGCAACCTCCCCGGGCGAGCGCCTCTCTGACCAGTCGGCTACTTGTAGGAATGGTCACAGCCTGCGGGCTTCCGTTCCTTGGGACACTTGCGGATCGTCTGATTTCCTGGCTGGCCAGGGATCAATTCTTCACGTGGTTTTCACTCGTTTCCGGAGGGATTCACACTGAAACACTGTTTGATGTCAGTTGCGATGCCTTGAAGATCGTTCTGGCTCTGCCGGAGAAACCAGAGCCAGTGTGATCTTCGAAGCTTACGCCGACTGGAAAGGGAGCCGGGTTGGGATGCAACCTCCCCGGGCGAGCGCCTCCCTTGCCAGTCGGCGTTTTTTTGATGTGTATGGAAACATTGCGATCAAACCGAAATCCTGGCCTATCCTTCGTACGACTATTCAACTGCCTGAACCAGCTACAACAAGACAGTTTTTGCGAATCAGTACGGCCCGAGAAACCTT
>JBKCTR010000682.1:0-4047 GCA_046318755.1 Planctomycetaceae bacterium | reverse complement strand
GCACCAGCCGACTTGCCCGCACGGGCCGCCGCGAGAATGTCGGCCGTCGACTTCGGAGCACCACCGGCCGCCGGCTTCGCAGCAGCAGGCTTCGGGGCGGCAGGGGCCTCACCAGCGGCTCCCTTGGCGGCCCGGGCCGCGGCCAGAATTTCGGCCGTGGACGTGGGCTTCGCACCCGAGGCGGCAGCCGGTTTGGCTGCGGGGGCTGGGGCCGACGTGGCTGGCGCTGCTGCCGCCGCGGGGGCATCTCCCCCGGCCTTTTGGGCGCGGGCCGCCGCCAGAATTTCAGCCGTCGTCTTGGGCTTGGCCGACGCTGCCGCGGGCTGAGCCGCTACGGGCTTGGCAGCGGCTGGCTTGGCGGCCGCAGGAGCCGGTGCGGCAGCCGGAGTCTCGCTCGCAGCCGTACGGCCAGCCCCCCCCTTCTCGCCGCGGGCCTTCGCCAAGATCTCGGCGGTGGTCAGCTTTTTGCCCGTTGAATCGCTCGCCATGTCTGCCTCGTGTCAGCTCGGTCTGGAGAGACTCTCACCCCAGAGTAAGTCAGTCTGTGATTCTGCCAATCGACCGGGAGGGGAACAACATCGGAACCGCAATGGCGGTGGGTTTTCTCACAAGCTGGAAGGGACGTAAACTCGTTCCCAAGCGGGAGAAACGCAAGTTTTCCACAAGTCTTCCCCAGCCGCTGCAACCCCGCCGAAGGGGCGTCGAATGGGGTGTGGGACAGGGGCCTCGGAAGGGGCCGGCCACCCCCCGGCCCCCGCGCCTCACCTGCCTGACAGGAATGTGGTCTTGTGACCAGTATTCGCGGCCGGACAGGGGGTGGTGAACACGGATCGGAACGAGCTGCGGCCGCCCTGCCCGCCGCCTCCCCTGGCCACCCTTCCTGGATTCTCGCAAGTCACAATGGAGAAACGACTTGCGATGCTGTTGCAGGTTGTTTGCTGGGACTGATCCAACGCCATCATTTAAACAAACGAACACCCCACCGGAGAGTTCCAGTTTGCGGCTGGATCCCCGGTGGGGCGGATGTGTACGCCGGGGGCCCCCGCTGTCATGGAATCAGCAGGAGCTGGGGCTGGGCTCAGATCTTGCCGAAGAGGGTTTTGCCGGTCGACAGCAGGTCGTCACAGGCCGAGCCCAGACGCTCGGCTACCCCCTTCTCGGCCGCCTTCAGGTACGACCGGGGATCGTAAGCCTTCTTGTCGCCAATCTCGCCATCGACTTTCAAGACGCCGGAATAGTTCTTGAACATATGATCCGCCACCGGCCGGGTGAAGGCGTACTGGGTGTCGGTGTCGATGTTCATCTTGATCACCCCGTAGTTCAGGGTTTCCCGGATTTCTTCAACCGGGGTGCCCGAACCGCCGTGGAAGACCAGGTCGAACTTCGCCTTCTGGCCGTACTTTTTCACGACGGCGTCTTGGCCGTTCTTCAGGATATCGGGACGCAGCTTCACCGCACCCGGCTTGTAGTGACCGTGGACGTTGCCAAACGTCGCGGCAAACATGTATCGCCCCTTCCCCTGCAGCGCCTCGTAGACCGCCAACATGTCTTCGGGAGTGGTGTACAGCTTCTCGCGGGGCAGACCGCTGTGGTCGACCCCGTCTTCTTCCCCGCCGACGACTCCCGCCTCGACTTCGAGGATGATCTCATTGGCCGCACATTCGACCAGCAGGGCCTGCGAGAGCTTCATGTTCTCGGCCAAGGGCAATTCGCTGGCGTCGAGCATGTGCGACTGGAACAGGTTAGGGAGCCCCGCCTTGCGGCGGCGGGCGGTCTCGGCGATCAGCGGCCGGAGGAAGCTGTCGACCTTCTTGGGCTGGCAGTGGTCGGTGTGCAGGGCGATCAGCACATTGTGCTTCTCGGCCAGACGGTGGGCCGCCTCGGCCAGCACGATTGCCCCGAAGGTGGCGTCTTTCACGTTCAGCCCCGACGCGAACTCACCCCCGCCGGTCGAGATCTGGATGATGCCGTCCGACTTCTTGTCGGCAAACGCCTTGAGGGCCCCGTTGATGGTCACGATCGACGTGACGTTGATGGCCGCGTAGGCGTAGTCCCCCTTCTGGGCGGCATCCAGCATGGCGGCATATTGTTTGGGCGTGGCGATAGGCATGAGAGCAGACCTGCAGCGGAAAAAACCAGGGTTGAGAGAGGCTCGCGCATCCTTCCCGCGGGCAGAACAGCCCAGGACCGGACGCGGCAGCGGCACGGCGCGAAATCACAAACGACACGGTGCCCGGCGCGGTGCACAAGAGTCATCGAACGTAGTGAAAAAGTCGATTTTGGGCAAGACCGGGGGGCGATCGCCGCAGTCAAAACCAGAGCATTTCACCCCGTTCGGCTTGCTGCGGCCAGAATGACTGTGGACAATTATGAAGTCAGGTGGACCTCCGCCAGTGAGAGTGTCTTGGTCCGAGAAGCCGTTCCGGAGCGACTTGTGCTGGATTCGCGGGATTGGCATTCGAGACAATTCGGGAGATCGAGATGTCCAATCCGCAATCTCAAACAACTTCTGAATCGATCGAATCGACGAGTCACTTCGCGAATCTCCCGCGACAGAACCCTCCGGATCAGCCTGTCAGCGACACCCGGCCCAGAACCGAATCGGAACCTTTGTCGCAGGACCTCACAGCGGAAGTTTCCCAATCCAAGGATCTCCACCTGGTCTTTGTCAGTGCTTTGCCTGGCTGTGCCGGGGAGGATTCCTGGGTCTCTCGGTTGATTCAGGATTTGGAGCAGGCGGGTTGCCGGCCGTCGGTGTTGTCCTGGGGCACGCAGTTTTCGCGAGAGAACGCTGCGGAACTTCTGCGGGCCATTGCGGCCTGCGAACACATCTTCATGGTCTGCTCACCCGGCGCTCTCCATGACCGGCCAGGCGAGGGAGGCCTGTTCGCAATCGAGAAGAATGGACAGTCACGCTCCACGACCGCGCAATCGGGTGCCCCCAAGGCAATTCATGTGCTGCTCTTAAGAGAAGCCGACGACAAATCAGTCCGCGAGTTTTTCCAGCAGTACCATGCCATTGATTTTCGGAAAAACTCGCGAACGTTTGAGCAGGCGGCCCGGTTCTTATGTGGGATGCACTGGTCTTCGAATGAACAAGCTGCATTTGAAGAAGCGTTCTGTTTGATTGCCGGGCGCCGCACTTCGCCGGGTACGGCGGCCGAGCCGGCGGTGGCGGACTCCAACTTTGATCCGGTTCTGTTCCAAAACTCTCTGCAGCGCATGGGACACGAGGCGGTCGAGGCGACAGTCGAGGTGGGACGATCGTCCGCTCTTCGAAGGACCGATCAATTGGCTGGTCCGTCGCCAAACACTCCCGATCATTCCAGATCGGATCTCCAGCGCGGGTCTCGGGTCTGGATTCCCGAGTTTTTGGGAAACAAAGCGGTGCCCGAACCCTCAATCCGTTCCGAAGTCTCCCCGGGGTGGGAGTTTCTCGAGATCCTTTCGCACATGCTTCAAGTCGTGGTGGAGTTGATATCGTGTTTGCACTAACCCCGATTTCTTCCGGGTTGTTTCGGAGGCTCAGGCACCGGCGACGGTTTGCCACAGAGATCGATTCTTGCCCCGAATGATGGTACCCCAACCGCAGGACGAAGCCCTGCGGGAGTTGTCGGACTCGACTTTGTCCCGCGCATGGTCGTGCGACAGAGCATGCGGGCCATTCAGACATCGCGTGGCGACCGGCTCATCTCTCCCAGAAATCGGTCGGCGAGCCCCGCGCTTCGCTGGTGACCCTCAAAATGTTCCCCACCCGCTGTTGCCCGACCCGTTCTCGCAGCCCTGATCGCTGACCAGCACTCTGAAAATCGAGTTGGCCACCGCAGTTCATCCCCACCCCCGGCCCGTTGCAACCCCCCGGGGCATCGGCGACCCTCGCCAAACCGAATGGGCCGCGGTTTTTAAGGCCCCGGTGCGCCTCCGCGACCCCTCCGTTTCTCCCTCCTCTTCGAGACTTGCGACGATGTACCACGTGACGTTGATCCCCGGTGATGGTGTGGGCCCCGAAATTGCCGAGGCGACCCGCCTCTGCATCGACGGGACCGG
>JBKCTR010000681.1:0-3733 GCA_046318755.1 Planctomycetaceae bacterium | reverse complement strand
CTGGTCGGCGCTGCTGAGCCCTTCGGGAGGAACGGCCGGGAGTGCCCTGTTGGGAGCGCCCATCGAGCTCGATCTGGGCGGCCGCGGGATCCGCGAGATCCAGTCGAACGGCAGCCAGTACGTGATCATTGCCGGTCCCGTCGGGAACACCGGTTCCTTCCAGCTCTTCACCTGGAGCGGGCTGGCGTCTGCGGCACCCGTGGCCCGGGCCGAGATCACCGGGCTGGTCCCGGAAGGGATCGTGCAGGTGCCCTCGGGACCGCTCACCTCCAGCACCACCCTGCAGTTGGTGAGCGATCTGGGGGACACGGTATTTTACGGTGACAGCGTGATCGGCAAGGATCTGGTCGACGATCTGCAGAAGTTCCGGATCGACACAGTGGCGTTGGGGACGCCAGCGCTCACGATCTCGCAGATTCAGGGGGCCAGCCACACGTCTCCGTGGGTGGGGCAGTCGGTTTCGAGTGTGACCGGGATTGTGACCGTTCGACGCAGTAATGGATTCTACCTGCAAGACCCAAACCCCGACGGGAATGATGCGACCTCTGAGGCCATCTTCGTGTTCACCTCGTCGGCCCCGACGGTGTTGGTGGGGCAGCAGGTGCGCCTCAGTGGGACCGTGACCGAGTTCCGTCCCGGAGGAGCCAATTCGGGCAATCTCACCACGACGCAGATCAGTTCTCCTGTGATCGAGGTGCTTTCCTCGGGGAACGCCCTTCCCTCGGCAATTGTGATTGGCGGTGCGGGGCGCAGTGCACCGACGGAGATCATCGACAATGACGGTCTGGTGGTGTTCGACCCCAATCAGGACGGCATCGATTTCTATGAGAGTCTCGAAGGAATGCGGGTTGAGGTGCGCAACGCTGTCGCGACCGGTCCAACCAACAACTTTGGTGAAATCTCGGTGATTCCAGACGGCGGGGCCAACGCCTCGGTACGCACCAATCGTGGCGGCATCATCGTCCGTCCGGGAGACTTCAACCCCGAGCGGATCCTGCTCGACGATGCCCTCGTCCCCCTGCCCGACGTGCACACTGGTGCAAACCTGGGAACCGTGGTGGGGGTGCTCGATTACAGCTTTGGCAACTTCAAGCTGCTCGCGACCGCGACCCCCACCGCGACTGGCGGTGTCTCGCGCGAAACTACCAGCCTCGTGGGGGCGGTCGACGCACTCACCATCGCGGCCTTCAATACCGAGAATCTCGATCCAGGCGACGGCACGGCCAAGTTCAACGCCCTCGCCCAGATTGTGGTGGGGCACCTGTCGTCTCCCGACATCCTGTCGATCGAGGAAGTGCAGGACAACAACGGGGCCACGAACAACTCGATCGTCGACGCCAACACCACGTTTCAATTGCTGATCACCGCCATTCAGGCGGCGGGTGGACCGGCCTACGAGTACCGCCAGATCAACCCGGTCGACGACCAGGATGGAGGAGAACCGGGAGGCAACATCCGGGTCGGCTTCCTGTTCAATCCAGCGCGGGTGTCGTTCGTGGATCGCCCGGGCGGCACCTCCACCAGCGCCACGAGCGTGTTGAATGTCTCCGGGCGGCCGATTCTTTCGGCCAGTCCGGGACGGCTCGATCCCACCAACGCGGCGTTCAATTCCAGCCGCAAACCGCTGGTGGGTGAATTCACCTTCCAGGGAGAGCCGTTGTTTGTGGTCGCCAACCATTGGAACTCCAAGGGGGGCGACAGTCCCCTGTTCGGCCAGACCCAGCCCCCGGTGCTGACCAGCGAGGTCCAACGGAACCAGCAGGCACAGATTGTTCAGTCGTTCGTCAACAGCGTGCTGGCGGTCGACTCCGGCGCGCGAATCGTCGTCGCGGGTGATCTGAACGACTTCTATTTCTCCAATCCCCTGCGGATCGTCACGGGCGAGAAAGATCTGGTGGCGGGAAGTGTGGTCGACAGTGGACGGGCCCCCGTACTGACCAGTCTCGTCGCCACCTTGTCGGCCGCGGAACGTTACACCTATGTGTTCGATGGCAATTCGCAGGATCTCGATCATCTTCTCGCCAGTGATCGTCTGGTGGCCGAGGGGTTCGCCCTCGATGTGGTGCACGTCAACTCCGAGTTTCACGACCAGGTTTCGGACCACGACCCCCTGGTCGCCCGTTTCGTGTTTCAGTTCGCTCCATCCAATCTGAGCCTCGCGGGAAACACTGTCGCCGAAAACAGCCCGTTGGGGACCACGGTCGGCATCGTCTCGGCGAGCGATCTCAACGAGGGAGACACACTGACCTTCACGCTGCCCGATTCAGCCGGGGGACGCTTCACCCTGGTCACCGAGGACGGGCAGACGCGGCTGATCGTTCAGGGAGGCCTCGATTTCGAGACCGCCATGAGTCACGGGGTCACGCTGCGGGCCACCGACTCGACGGGTCGATTTGTCGAGCAGTCCTTCACCATTGCCGTGTTCAATCAGGTCTACGAGCCGACAACCTTCGACGTGCAGCGCGGGCAGGTGCAGCGGTCTTTCGTCCGCTATGCCGACCTGTCCTTCCAGGACACCACCGCCCCCAGTCTCGCGCAACTGGTCAACGGAGGACGGGTCCAGTTGTCTTACCTGGGTTTCCAGGGGACGGGGAATACCCTCGTCCCCCTCGCGGGACGCCTGTCGGCGGTGATGGTCTCGGGAGCAACCGGCAAACTGGCCCTCGACATGGGTTCCCAGGGAATTGGTGGGAATCGCAACAGCAGCACGGGAGATGGCTACTACCGGTTGCGGGTCGATCTCGATGGCGATGGCAGCTTTGAGACGACGCGTACCTTCTTCCGGCTCTTGGGTGATCTCAACGGAGACGGGGAGGTCTATACGGCCGATCGCTATCTGCTGTCGTCCCTGGGGGGGGCGTACAACCCGGAACGCGATGTGAATGGCGACGGAATCGTCGATGCGCGTGACCGCCTCCTGATTCGCGATGGAATTCTGCTCCCGTGGTTGGCGATCGATGATTGACCCTGTGGCGATGGCGAGTCGATTCACTCGACGGCTGATGTTCTTCCTGAAGGGACTACCCATGACAATTGGTCGGTGTTGGCGGATTGCCGCATTGGTGGCTGGATTGTGGCTGGCGGGCGCGGCGGGAAATAGCGCGTCCGCCGCGCTGTGGATTTCAGTTCTGGACTCGACCGTCGATCCGACCGGTCACGGTCGGGCCGAGGTGGTGATTTCCAGCGACTCGGCTACGGATCAACTTTCGGGTTTCGTCGTGCAACTCGAGATTGTCTCCAACAGTGGATCGGCGCTCGAGTTTCTGGACCTGGGAGGGGGTGTCCCCGTCGACAGCCATCTGACCAGCCCCCGCTATGTCTTCGCGGGGACCGGTAGCGCCGCTCGGGATGTGCCGCCGGCGGGAGCGATTGGCCCCGGCACAATCTATGTTGGCCTCGACGCGTCCAATTCTCCCTCGGGAGTCTCCGGGCTGTTTCTCGACCGCCTGTTGACGACCCTGCACTTCGCCCCCGGCCTCGCCGCGCCTCCCGCGATTGGCGACACGTTCGACTTGCGTCTCGATCCGTCAAACAGCCTGTTTTTCGATCCCACAGGGTCGCCGATTCCCTTCACGATCACCCGCCAGGGAACGATTCTGGTAACTCCGGAACCGTCGGCCTGGCTGCTCGCGGTTCTGGGATTGTGGCCTGTGGTGCGGCAGGGCCGGCACCCCCGCCCCGCGAACGAAAGCTAGTCGTCAGCGGGTGGCGGCACACATCCCGACGGTTCTCC
>JBKCTR010000680.1:0-12383 GCA_046318755.1 Planctomycetaceae bacterium | reverse complement strand
GGATCTTGTTCTCCCTCAATGGCGCCGTTCACCACTTCCCACTTGCCACCGGTTCCATGCCCGATCTTTTCGGGATTCTTGTGCCAACCAGTCAGGTCACGCCCATTGAACAGCGTGCGAAACCCCGGTTCGCCCCCCTGTTGGGCACCGACCCGTGTCGACCCCCCCGCCAATCCCAGGATGGTTGTCAGCACCAGTCCACACAGCAGCATCGCAGCGCGGGCGCGAATCATGTGAAGCACACTCGTTTGGGAACAGGAACGCAGAACCCTTGAGGGGCGATTATGGACCGCTCAACCGGGGGGGGCAAGCCGTGACAACAACGACGTTTCCAATCCGCTCAGTTCGACTCCGGCACCAACATCCCACGCACCTGTTTCGCCACGTCCCGCACGTCGATGAGGTCGGGCGAGGTGGGGGCGGCCCGCTCGGCCAGGTACCAGGTTTCGGTGAACGCAGCCGACTTCCCCGGTTCAATCCGTTCGCGCGGCCCAATCGGTTCGAGTTCGCACATCGGGCCATCGGGATACCAGACCGACATCGTCAACCCAGCCACCTCATTGTAGGTCCGCTCGGGATCGACCGCATACTGTTTGACGAACAGCAGATTGTTGGGCATCTGATAGGCCATCCAGCCCCCGGCCGTGTCCATGCCCAACTTGGGGTGACGGGGTGCCCCGGTGATCACGAGATGCCCCTCCACCCGGCGGATGCGGGGATCGCGGGGACGGAAATTGATCAGCGAATCGGGCTCGTACATCACGTAGCCTTCCGGGAACCGCGACGGTTCGGTCAGCGGAATCACGCAAATGCCCCCGCCCACCGCGAAAGTCCGGCTCCAGTGGCAGTACTCCCGGGTGCACGTGCCCACGTTCCTGATGATCTGGCGGCATTTCAGACGCGAGGTCTGTTCATCGAGCTGAAACTCCCGGATCAATTGCACCCCCGTCGCGGCATCGGGCTCGCTGGTCAGGCGGGCCGACCGGGGACCGATGAGCTCTCCCTGCCACCGGCCCGCCCACAACACCGGGTGGGGGGCGATGGTCTGTTCGGGGCCAATGTCGAACCGCCCGGCATTCATCGTTCCCCAGTCTTTCTCGTTCTGGAATTCCCACCCTTCGTCACCCGCAGGCAGATAGAGAGCGTTGACTCCCTTCCGGCTGTATTCCAGCACGCGGCCTCCCGCCCGGGGGCAGAGGGTCACGCGAGTGGTCGGGTTCTCCAGTCGCAGGCAGTCGTCATAGCCATGAAAGGTCACCCGCGTCGCGCCCGGCTGGTCCGCGGCCATCGCGTTCAAACAGCACAACAGCGTCAGCAGGCCGCACCAGAGTGGCAGGCAGCCGTTCGCGATCCAGCGAAACGCAGGCTTCATCAGGAATCTCCCGCCACGGCGTGGCGATGAGGGGAGGGTTGGGAGTGAGACAGGAGCGGCATGAGTTTGCGAAGTCCAGTTCCAGCTTCGGCCGGTTGACCATTGGTCCGCGCCCCTCACGAGGATGTCTGGCCCGGGGCCAGAATCTGGTCGAGAGCCTGCAACTGATCACGCCGCTGGCGCAGCAGGTCTCGTAGTGGAACCTTCCGCCAGCCGGGGCGCTGTCCGGCGATCGGCAGCAACTTGAGTTGTTCCCGGCATTCCCGCGCGAGTTCCCTCACATCGGGAACACCGGTCTGCGACTGCAGGTAAGACAGCAGCAACAGCCGCAGGTTGACTTCCTCATCGGCATGGCGGGCCTCCTGCGAATTCAGGCCGACCATCTGCGGAGTCACCACCAGGGGACCGGACAGCGACTTTTTCAGCCAGTTGAGCAGCAGGGGAACGCTTTCGGGATCTTGTGAAAGCCGGCCTCCCAGCCAGTGGACCACCCGGCGCTGCAGCATTTCATCTCCCCAGTCGAAGACCTCGCGGGCCAGGGCCAGGCGATCTTGCGAGGCCTCACTGGCGGCCGCCTCAACTTCGAACGCCAGGGCCCGCATCGGAGAGGGTTCCCCGCTTCGCCGCAATAACTGACTCACCTCCGAGATGGGCCGGGGCTGTATCTGGTTGATCGCCACCACCGTCGCCAGTGCCGTTTGACGCCGGGGGACACCCGCCCCGAGGAAGGGATCGGCGCGGGGCACCGGCAGGCTCGACTCGTTGGGCCGGGTTGTCATCAGCAACGCGGTCGCCGTGCCGGCGGCAGGCTGAGCTTGGGGAGTGGCCGGCAGGTCGGTCACCAGCGGGGCGGTGGCCAGACTGACCAACTGTGGCAAACTGCCGAGCGCATCCCGGCCCAGTGACGCCAGCGTCTGCAGTGCCGAGATGGCCAGCGCGTCGTCCGGCCCTTCGGCCAGGACCAGCAGATGAGAGATGAATTCGGGGTCTGGTGCGGTCGCCGCCTGAGGGGTGGTTTCGCCCGCGCTGCTGCTGGCAGTCTCGCTCGACGTGGTGAGCTTGGAAATCTGGTCGAGCAGCACCCGGCGTTCGTTTTCGGACGGATCCGCGGCCAACTGCTGCCGCAGGCTGGCGGCCAGGCGCTCGGCCCGCTGGGGAGCCTCCGTTCTCAGCAACAGCGCAGCCGGATTCCGGATGGCCGTCCCTCCCTCGAGAAACAGGGCTTCCACCTGATCGCCAAAACGCGTTTCGGTCCAGCCCAACTGCCGCATTTGCTGTGCCGCCCGCAGTTGATCCAGCGCGGGCAGGGTCGAAAGTCGTTCTTCGAGAGACGTCAGGTCGAGTTCACCCGGTGAGGCAATCGAGGCCAGGACGGAAAAGAGCGTGAAGTCGGTCATCTGCTCTTCGCCCGCGTTTTCGTCGAAGGCGATTTGGGGGACCGATTGGCTGGGGTCGATTTGATCCAGGGTCAGCGGCATTGAGACGTAGGCCTGGGCCGGGAAGCGGACAATCTGGCCATCCATCGTCTGCTCCCGAGGAATCGAGAGTTTCAGCGGCAACTTCAGGGTCAGCAGTTTTTCCGCCAAACTCCGCGCTGGACGACCCATTTCCCGAATGCCCCACAGGGCGATCGACTGGATCAGCGGTTGCCCGGTTTCGACCCCCTGTTCCAGTTCGTCCAGAGTCGCCTGGCCGGCACAGACCAGCAGTGCCAGGGCATAGCGGCGAACATCTGTGTCGAGCTGTTCATCCCGCCACAGGCTCCGGGCCAGTTCCATGACCGAGGGGGTGGAGGCATTCAGAGAGAGCAGCGCCTGCAGGCAAGCCGTCTGGGCGGGGTGTCGCCGGTTGACGGCGAGTGGTTCGAGCCGGGAAATCGAGTCGGGCCCAATGCACAACATCAATTCGAGAGCGGTCCCGCGTACGATGGCATTTTCGTCTCCGCAGGCGGTCGCCAGTTCATCGAGGGCTTGGAGGGGGTCGCGATCGGCCCCCGTCCAGGCGACCAAGGCTTCCCGGCGATCGGCCGGGTCGGGAGCCGACAGCAGTTGGCGGACCTCGTCGCGCACTTTGGGCGGGGCATCTCGCAGCGTGGCGACCGCCAGCAGCGCCATCCTCCGCGCGGGGCCCGAATCCCCCAGCAGGGCGTCGAGCACCCCGGGCCAGGCCGCTGGCCCCTGCTCGACCCACCGGTCATAGGCCTCGTGCCATTCCGCTGACTCGGGCCGCAGCACCTCATCGGGATGGGTGTCTCGAAACCACTCCCGCGTGCGCCAGGCGCCGGCCAGGACCAGTGCCAGCATTCCCGTCAGGACGAGGGGAGAACCCAGGAGTGAATTTCGATCGGCACGCATCACGCAACTCCCCGTCACAAACCGTCTCGGCCGGCGTCAGAGGCGGTTGCGCTCCCGCACAGCCGATTCGCTGGATTCATCCGCCGACACCCGTGGAATCAAGAGCAGGTTTGCCCCCGCGTCACTCGAATCGCCGGCTCCTCCGGGAGCCTGGTTGGAGGCACTCCGTCGATCCAGAACGAACTGATCTTTCCCCAATTCGTGAAAGGGGAGATCCTGCCAGTCCCGTTCAACAAACTCCACCGCATCCACCCGGGCGTTCGACTCGGCCGACTCAGTCCAGTGCCTTCGCCAGGCGAAGAAATCCCAGGACTCGGTCCGTCCCGCACCCTCCCGCGAAACCACGTTCCAGAACGTGGCAAACCTGTCGTAAAAGTTATAGCGCCCGACCCACAAAAACTGTCCCCGGAGGTCCTGCAGCGGGAGATTGGCCGACATGCTGACCAACGGGGCATCACCAATCGATGCAAAAATGCAGTTGGCGGCCGAGACCTGCAACTGGGGCGGTCGCCGCACTTCGAGCGCGCAATCAACGCGGGCCAGGGAATCTCCCAGCACCACGGTGACATGGTCGAGTTTCAG
Source organism: Planctomycetaceae bacterium (assembly GCA_046318755.1). Taxonomy (GTDB): domain Bacteria; phylum Planctomycetota; class Planctomycetia; order Planctomycetales; family Planctomycetaceae; genus UBA10511. The sequence goes on along the minus strand of JBKCTR010000680.1, from coordinate 8,075 downwards.
TTCCTGCGGAGGCTGCTCCGGGGGGGCGTTGGTGGTCAGCCGTTCGTGAACCAAGGCACCCCGCAGGGCAATCACGCTTTGACGAATTGCCATGCGCAGCGGTTCCGGCCGGCGGATCAGGAACAGATCCCCCTCACCCCGCAACAGGCTCTCCGAGAGTTCCAGGTTCAGAGGCACCCCGGGATTTGTCCCGGAAATTGGCATGTCGGGCATCATCGAGCCGTCCGGGTCGGTCCATTCGATCGCCGCCGCTGGCCTTCCCTGTGGATTGACGATCGTCACCACGCAGTCCTGCAGTCGCAGCAGGTCGGGGCGGTCCAGAGCAAACAGAGACCAACTCTCGGCCCGGGTCGACTCACCCACCAGCAAGACGAACGAGCACCCGACCAACTCGAGCCCGCCCGAGCCCACCGTCACTCCCCGAACGGCATCCGCGTCGGGAACAGGTTGCGGGGCCAACTCCACAACGGGCGTGTAGCGCCTGTCGGCGCGAATCATCACGCGCCGCGAAATTTTGAGCCCCGTTTCCCGCCGGCGCCCGTTGAATCGCAGTTCAATCACCGCTCCATCGCTGCGAACCGCCGACAACGCCGCTTCGAGGGTGGCGAACCGGCGGTCGCCGGATCCCTCCCGACCAATCAAGACAAACCCCTCGTCTTCGAGCGAACTCTCGATTTCGGAGGGTGGTCCCTCCGAGGACGGTTTGACGCGATTGGTCCGGTCGGCGACTCCACGGAGCACTCCCTCCTCGGCGTCATCCCGCGGATCGAGCCCCTGTCCGGTCACCTCCTGCGGCTCGATCCTGGGGTTCTCAAGCAGATCGGGCGAGCCACCCGTTCCCGGGGAAGCCCCCATCACCTTGCCCGCCAGGGGCAGAATTCCCGCCAACTCCCGCGCTCCCGATTTCAGTCCCGCCGCCACGGTGGCCGACTCGGGAGACGTCGACTCTGCGGAGGTCTCTTCCCGCGAGGCAGGCATCCCCACACTGGTCACGGCCTCGGCTGAATCGGTCCGTCTCAACTCGACCATCGCAGGTTCGAGCGGCCGGACCGATGGGGATGTGCCGGGAGTTCCGCGTCCAAATTCCAGCCAGCCGAGAATCAACAGCAGCAGCGCGGCGGTCGACAACGGGGCCGCATTGCGGCGCCACCACGAGGGGCCCGCGGGAGGAACGGCCCAAAGCGTTCCTTCGGGACCCGCGGGTTGCAAGCCCAGAGACTGGGCCACCTGGGTCAGTTCCCGCATCAGGACAGCCGGAGTCTGCTGACGGCTGCGCGGATCCTTGGCCATCATCCGCCGCACCACCGTCGCCAGCAGCGGAGGAACTTGGGAATTCTTCCGGCTGGGATCGGGAGCCTCCTCCCCCTGGTGCGACAGCAACTTCTGCAGGACCGTGCCCTCCGGATAGGGGGGCTCCCCCGTCAACATGTGGTAGAGGGTACAGCCGAGCGAATAAATGTCACTGCGGGCATCCGCCTGACGCGGGTCCCGGGCCTGCTCGGGTGCGATGTAATCGAAAGTGCCCAAGGTGGTGCCAGCCGAGGTCAGGTCTCCTTGCGCCTCGTCACGCGTCTGCCAACGCGCCAGCCCCATGTCGACCAGCTTGGCCACCCCCTCGGGGGTCCACATGACGTTGGAGGGTTTCAGATCCCGGTGCACAATTCCGCGGGCCGCCATGTGCAGCAGGGCGCGGGCAATCTGCGTCGCACAGTTGACCACCGTCACCACGGGCAGCGGGCCGTCACGCTGGATCAATTCCCGCAGGTTCAGCCCGGGTATGTACTCCATCGCGATGAACTGCAGGCCCAGGTCCTCTCCCACATCAAACACCCGCGCCAGGTGGGGGTGATCGAGCTGCGCAGCCAGTTGCGCCTCCCGACGGAACCGCTCGGTCATCGTCGGATCACGCGAGAGCCCCGGAGATAACACCTTCAGTGCCACCGTCCGCAGCAGCCGGGTGTCCTGGGCGCGAAACACCGCCCCCATGCCCCCCCCGCGGATCCGCTCTTCCAGCACATAATGCCCCAGCCGAAGCGGAATTCCGTCCACCATCGGCTCTCCCGCCGCTCCCCCGGACGCGGCGAACAAACGGTCGACAAGGCTGGAGGCTGGCTGAAGGGGAACGGCCCCGCCGATTGCCAGAGCACCCACCTGGGGAACACCTGACGGAACCGCAGCCGGCAGGTTGAATCCAGGTGCCGACGGTCCGGCCGGCAACGAGCCGGGCAGCGGGGGGTTTCCCGTCGCGGGCGACGGGGACCAGCTTCCACCTCCACCGGGACGTCCCTCGGGATGGACCACCGTTCCCGCCTCGTCCAGCGGACGCGGGGGAACCTCAGTGCTTCCCGGGTGCGAGTGCCCGTCAGTCATCGCCCCCCTCCCCACAAACAGTTCGTGCGGGCGGTCCGCAGACCGTTTGTCCGAGTGGAAGTCGCCCGTGTTTCGAATCTAGTCTCCATCCCGGATCCTCCGGACTTCGTGTTCGATCGAGCGGAGGTAGGGGTCCAGCGAGTTGATCAACGTTTGAGTGAAGTGGTCGCTCTGGACCACGGCCGCCATGGCGCTGCGAATGGTCGAATCCGCCACCTCCGACCCGTCTTCTCCACGGCTCGCGTCCAACAACTCGTTGGCCCGCTTCAACTTCGGGAGAAACGACTGCGCCAAATGTTCGCTCAGTTCGCGCAGTAACTGTTCGGCATGCCCCAGTCGTTCCCGCAATGATTGGTCTTCCAACGCCTGTTCCGACATGGCGGTCACCCTCCGGCAGGTTCGCGGGGTCGCATCTCATCTTTCATTAGATATGATGCCTTCCCGCCCGGTCAAGCGGACTGCCTCTTTTTTGTACAGTCCTCCGGCTGTTCCGAATTCTCTCAGGCTGTTCCCCTTGCGAATCCTGCTCCTGGCTGACATTCACGCCAACTGGCCGGCTCTGCGGGCCATCCAAGAGCCGTTTGACGCGTGCCTGTTCGCAGGCGATCTGGTCGATTACGGAGTGGATCCCGCTCCCTGTGTGGATTGGATCCGCAACCATGCGCGGGCGGCCGTCCGCGGCAATCACGATCACTACGTCGCCCAACGCGTGACCCCACGACCAGGTTGGGGGTTCCGCCAGCTCATGGCCAGCACCCGTCCCCTTCAGTGGGATCGGTTGAATTCCCGGCAGTTGAGATTCCTCTCGCGGCTTCCCATCCAGACCACGGTGGAACTCGACGGAATGCGACTCACCCTGGTGCATGCCACGCCGCGCGATCCGCTGGATGAGTATCTCCGCGAGGATCCGGCGGTCTGGCAAATGCGGACCGCCCATCTGGCGACCGATTTCCTGTGTGTCGGCCATACCCACACCCCCATGCACATCACTCTTCCGGGATTGCAAATCATCAATCCCGGCAGCGTGGGGCAGCCCCGAGATGGAGATCCCCGCGCCTCGTATGCCCTCATTGAAAATGGCCAAGTCCTTTTCCGCCGGGTCGAGTATGACATCGACGAGGCGGTCGCGCAACTGCGCGAGGCCCAACTTCCCCCCGAGGTCTTGAGAATGGCCGAGAGCGTCCTCCGCACCGGCGGCCGCATTCCGTTGGATTTGATGACCCCGCCCCCCTCCCGGTCGGCATGAACAGCGGTCCTCCAGCCAGAGGCTGCCCCCTCCCGGCACCCCAACCCGTTCCGCCACCATCCCTGCGTCCACTGTGCCGCTGGAATTCATTTGATCTACCCCGGTGCGTGTCAAACCCATAAACTCCCGGAGACACATTCAACATCTACAAAGGAGTGCCTGTTGATGTTCGCGATTCGGAAGTCGCTGGCGGGGCTGCTGGCAACACTGGTGCTGGTCTCGCTGCCCAACCGTTCGAACGTGGTGGCCCAAGAAACCAAGCCCAAACCGGCGGCCAAGGCCAAGTCCCCCGCCGCGGCCAAGTTCACCGAAAAAGACTGGCCCTCGCTGGTCTCCCGCAAAGCCGAATTCCTCAAGAAGCTGGACAGCCTGAAGGAACAATTCGAGGCGGCCAACAAGGCCCAAGACGATGAAGCCAGGCAGAAACTCGCCCGCCAGTTCCAGACCATGCAGCGGGAGTTCATCGAACAGGTCCAACCCGGGTTGCTCTCTCTGGCCCCGGCCATCTACGCGAAGAATCCCCTCGATGTCGATGCCGCCGAGATCGTCATCACCGAGGATTTCCAGGAGAATCGGTATCGCCAGGTCATCGAAAAGGTCGGGAAGATCTTCCAGTCGGGGAAAAAGAGCGCTCCCTTGCTGACCTTCCTGGGGGTCTCGCAATTCGCCACGCACGACTTTGAGGCGGCCGGCAAGTCGCTCGAAGAGGCCCGCGACGCGGATCTCAATGTGTTCCCGGTCATTGGCGGCCCGTTTCTTGAGGCCTGCACCGACTATCCCGCCTTCTGGAAGGAAGAACAGGCTCTGCGTGCCAAGGAAAAGCAGGCCAACGATCTGCCCCAGGTACTCTTCAAAACCACCAAGGGAGACGTCGTCTTCGAACTGTTCGAAAACGAGGCTCCCAATACGGTCGCCAACTTCATCAGCCTCGTCGAGAAAAAGAAGTACGACCACATCAAGTTCCATCGTGTCATTCCCAACTTCATGGCCCAGGGGGGCGATCCCAACACCCTCGATGACGACCCTCAGAACGACGGTCAGGGGGGGCCCGGCTACAGCATTCCTTGTGAATGCTACGGCAAGAATGTCCGGCGTCACTTCCAGGGCTCCCTCAGCATGGCCCACGCCGGCAAAGACACCGGCGGGTCCCAGTTCTTCATCACCCATCTCCCCACCCCTCATCTCAACCCCGATCCGGAACTCCAGAAGGGACACACGGTGTTCGGCCGCGTCGTCAAAGGACTCGATGTCGCCCTGGCACTCCGCATCGGAGATGAGATCGAGTCGGCCAAGGTCCTCCGCAAACGCGACCACGAATACAAACCGAAGACACTCCCCGACCCCCGCGCCGCCCGCAAACGTCCCCCGACCAAGTCCGATGACAACGGCCAGTGACCGGGTCAGGTGTTTGACCGGGCCAAAAGTTTGAGCGGGACTCGGAATGTCGCGGCCTCCGGGGCCTTTCGTCTTCCGTCTCGACACGTCCCGGTTTCCTGCGACCTTTCCCGCGATCCTTCCAAACGGCATCCCGCTCAGGGGCCGGCCTGGGGCACGCTCCCCGGTCGGCCCCTCTGTGTTTCCCCGGTATGTCCACATCGAGTCCCCGCTCGGCGCCCCGAACTCGCGCCTTGCAGGTTGGAATCGCAGACAGCCGATTCCCGACTCTGCCCGACGGCGTGTTTCCGGTCCCGACCCCACTGGTTTCACCAACGCGTCCTTCGGGCGGAAGGATCATCGGGCTCGCTCAGTTTTCCAGTTCCAGCGCACCGACCCGCAGGGGTTCTTCTCCGACCGACTGAGCCAGAAAGGTCAGCCAGGCATCAGACTGCGCCGCGTCGCGGCTCACATCCAGCCGACGATCGGCCGGCAGTTGTCCGAAGCGTGGATCGGTCGAGTCATTTCTGGGGCGAGCGGCCTCCGTCGTCCCGACACAACTGCCTCGCCAGGCAATCACTCCTGCTTTGCCGACGGTCGCCCGATCTGGTCGTTCCCAGTCTGTCAGCCGCACCGAGGCGGAAAGTTCCGGTGGTTCGCGCAGCAACCGTTCCCGCCAGGCGGTCGTCCCTCCGGCGAGGGCGATTGTCACCGGACGCCGCCTCCAGCGGTCCCGCAGGTCCACCACCGTCCGCCCCGTGTCCGGATGACACCAATCCGGACAGATCTCGGCCAGGGGCTCGAGAACAAATCGCCGGTACCAACATGCGGGATGGGGAAGCGTCAGACGCGGGGTTTCAACAACCCAGTCTCCGTACCAGATCACATCGAGGTCGATCGGGCGAGGCCCCCAGGGAACCTCTCGAACACGACCCAAATCGAGTTCGATCCGCTGCAGTTCGTCCAGCAGCTCGAGGGGCGCGAGACCAGTCTCGACCAGGACAGCCGAGTTCAGATATCGCTGCCCGTCGGTGGAGCTCCCGACCGGAGTCGTGTCGTACAGACTGGCGGTGGCCACAATCGAGGTGCCCGATCGTTGCAGCAACCGCAGTGCCTGAGAGAAAGTTCGGGCGACTGGACCGCGGTTTCCGCCCAGTGCCACCGCCGCTCGAGTCATCGTTCCGTTCCGAAAGAAATTGCAGGCCACCGGATCTTCGTTGGCCCCGCACTCCATCTTATCACGTGACGACGCCTTCGAACCGGATCGCTCGGCCCGTTCGGGTTCCAGGCCGGCGCTGACCGTCTCTGATTCGGCGAGACGCCCCGAGCCCTCCCCAGGGGCTCAGGCCGCGTCGAGAGCCGCATTCTGCCGCAGCGACTGCACCCAGGGAGAGTTCAGCATGTTTCGTGCCCGGGCCTCGGCACGCTGCTGGGCCCGCGAATGTTTCAGGCCCGGTTTGGCTGCGACCGCGGCCGAGGCGTGCGTCACATGCACCAGGTGTTGGGCCATTTCCCACACCGGAAACACCGGCGTCTCGTAGCCCGCCTGCCAGAGCTGCCGGGCGATGGCATGCCCCCCGGTGATCTCTCCCGGCTCGGGACAAAACGTGAGGTTGTGCCGCAGCAGAATCTCCCGCGAATACATCGCACAGTAGTCGCGGGGATAGCGGCCCTGATGTTCGTCGTGGCGGCCCGCGCGCCCCAGCAGCCGCTTGAGTCCCGAGACCGCCTCCCCCACCACCCGCTTCTGCCACAGGTACAGGGGATGTTCCAATTCCAGTTTCCAGGCCCCGGTCGCAGCGGCCTGCGGATTGCGGGCCAGTTCGCGCAGGAAGGGGGCCAGCCAGCCCTCCTGCCGGATGAACACATCCGAGTGCATGGTCACGAAGTACCGACCGCGGGCCACCCGGGCTCCTGCGTCCCACGCGGTGAAGACGTTCATCGGCCAGTTGTCTGGGGATTCGTCCGGACGTTCGATGAGGCGAATCCAGGGGAGCGACCGCAGCCAGTCGAGGCTCTCGTCGCGCGAGCCGTTGTCGACCACCAGGATCTCCAGGTCAACTCCCGACGAGAACTGCCGCAGCGATCGCAGGCAGATCCGCATCATGTCCCCCACCTGCCAGTGGGGAATGCAGACCGAGATCAGCGGGGTTGTCGTGTGAGAGCCTGAACGGTTCATGAAAGGCTTCCTGCCAAAGGCGAATGGTCGACCATTCCAAAAGACGGACCGCCGGTAACCTATCAGGTCACCGGCGGTCGCGGAACATCGCTTTGTCAGAGGGGAATCAGCGGTCGATTCCCCCAAGAAGACTCCCCAGAGAAGACTACTGTTCAACCCCCAACAGTTCCTCTTCCTCTTCCTGAATGATGATGCGGGGGGTGACCATCAACATCACGCTCTCGGCATCACGACCCACACCGGTGTTCTTGAACAGCCGGCTGAGGTAGGGGATTTTGTTGAGGATCGGCACACCGGCCATGGTCCGGCCTTCCTTGAGCCGCTTCACGCCGCCCAAGAGCACCGTTCCGCCGTCGGGCACACTGACGGTGGGCTGGAGCTGGGTGAACTGGAAGCTGGGCTGCTGCAGGGTGTCGGTGAGACCACCACCCCCCTGGCCGCCACCTTGGCCACCCTGGCCGCCGAAGCCGCCGATGCCGCCAAACCCACCACCAAATCCGCCGCCACCCAGGCCGCCGCCTCCCGCACCACCGAGACCGCCGCCACCACCCAGGCCGCCTTGGCCACCACCGCCACCGCCGCCACCGAACCCGGCACCGCCGCTGGCCGACTGGAAGGTATCCACCCGGGTCACGGCACTGAACAGCGGAGACAGGCTCAGCCGCACATACCGCCGGTCAGCCGAGATCACCGCCAGCACCGTCAGGCTGATGCCGTCCGGCAACATGGTGATCACGGGCTGGAAACCGACCGAGCCGAAGCCCACCACGGGAATCACGTTGGTCACGAAGGGGATCTGCCGCTGGTCCGAGACCGTGGCGATCTGGCCGTTGAACAAGGTCACCTTCGGAGCGTACATGATGTTCGTCCGCTGGTCGCCCTGGGCCGCATTGATCAGGAAGAAGG
>JBKCTR010000679.1:0-13044 GCA_046318755.1 Planctomycetaceae bacterium | reverse complement strand
TGGGCGACCTTCAGCACCCGCTCGAGCCGTTCGGCCAGATCGGGCCGCGGAAACTGACCCCCCGCATGTCCCTCTTCACTGAGGCCCGAGACGGTCTCGCTGGGAAGGCCGGCGTTGATCACCTCGGGAATCCGCGGCCGCTTTTGGGTCAGCAGCCAGGCGTCGAAGTTCGCCACAGCGGGCCCCGCTGCCGTGATGCTGTCTCCCAGAAAGAGGATGCGGCGGGCGTTCCAGACCATGTCGGTCAACGACTGTTCGGCCCCCTGCACCACGGGAGAGACAGAAAACAGCAGGGCCAGCGCCAGCCACCACCACAACCGTCGGGTCATCTGCGTACCTCCAGGGGGAATGTCGCGTGATCTCAGGGGAACGTCGCGGGGGAACCACCGCGGCCCAGAGGGCTCAACTGCTGGCGCTGCCATAGGCCCGCAGCGCCCGATGGAAGACCCAGCGGGAGGCCACCAGGCTGATGGCGGCGGCCAGAACCAGCACCGCCAAAAAACCGGGCTGAAAGACCCGGCCCACGATGACCTCGGCCGGCACGGTCACCACCAGCAAAATCGGCAAGACGAAGGAAAAGCCAAACCGCAGCGAGTCGGCAGCCAACGAGCCCCGGTAGATGTCGCGTGGGTAACGGGCGAAGATCGTGATATAGAACCAGAACTCGTACAGGCCCTGGTTGCGTCCCAGCCAGACACTGGTACTGGCGAAGACCAGCATGAGGCTGTAATAGATCGCCACCGACAACAGCAGCAGAGCCAGGTACAGGGCCGCCTGCCCCAGAGTGGGGACGTGCCCAGTCTGGGCGAAGCTGTAGGCCAGCAATCCCGAGGGAAGCAGCAACTGCACGAACGCCCCCAGGTCGAGTTTTTCGAATGAGACCAGGAACTGGGTGTCGATGGGCTTCAGCAGGGCAAAGTCGAGCCCCCCCGTACGGACCATCTCGCTCAGGTTGGCGAGGTTGGGGACAAAAAACGCCTCCATGAGGGCGTTGAGAATCATGGCGGTGGCCATGAAGCCGAAGTATTCCCCCCGGCTCCAGCCATTGACCGTGCTGACGTTGCCGAAGATGACCCGGAACAGCACGACTTGCATGGTGAACCAGAAGGCGTGCGTCAGCAACTCGATGACGAAGTTCCCCCGGAACTGCATTTCCCGTACCAGGGAATTGACCAGGAAGGTTCGCAATACCCGCAGGTAGTCGGGCTGATCGGGACGGATGGGGGTGGGGGCGGAATCCATGGTGGAAGGCAAGTTACCAACCTTCCCTGTGTGGGCCAACAAGGTGACGGGAACCGGGCAGTGGACCCGGGGGGAAGAAAAACCGGGCGACTGGTGCCGTCTGGGTGTTGCAGAGTGATAGAATTGCGGAGGGGTCTGGAAGTGTTTTCGAACCCTCGTTGTTCCCCGTTCGTGGTTGTCATCCCCAGAGGCCTGGCATGTCGAGTTCCCGCTGGATTGGACTGCTGTTGTGTGCCGCGATGGTTCCCCGGATGGGGGGTCTGGTCTTGGCCGACGATCGATCGGGCCGGACGCTGCTGGAAAAGTCGCTGCGGAAGGTGGCCGCTCTGAAGTCGCTCGCGTACGAGGCGGTGGGAGAGGTGGTTGACGTGGATTCGTCGCAGGCACCCGCCCCGGTCCCGGTACCCGCCGCGGGAGGTGGACGGATCGCCGTCGCCCCCGCCACGCTGCCCGACCCAGCCACGTTTCCCCGGAAGAAGACGTTGAGGAAGGGGCGGGTCGTGTGGCAACGGCTGCCCGATTCGGACGAGGGAGAAACGCGGGTGAAGTTTTCGCTGCGCGGATCGGCGGAAGTCTCCGGACTGCCACCGCTGAAACCCCCGCCAGCCCCCGCCCAACCCAAGCCGGGGAAAGCCGCTGACAAGACCGACGAACCGACCGAATACCCGCTGCGCGCCGCGTTCAACGGGAAAGTGCTGCGGATTGTGAATGCTCCCCAGCTCGTTGTGGAACAGTATGCGTCCGACGAGGGAGAACTTCCGCCGTTTCAGGCACCGCATGTGGCGGCCCTGTTGCAGTTCCCGTTCACCTCCGCCGACACTTGGATCGACGATCTCCCTGACGGAGCCAAGTTTCGCGAACTGCCTCCCCAGACAATTGATGGGATGGCCTGTCCCGGGATCGAGGTGATCACCCGCGTGGTGACCGATACCGAGGTGCAGACCGGCATCCGGTCCTCAAGCCCGACCGTGTTTTTCCACATCTACGTCGATCCGCAGACCGATCTGCCGCGGCGGATGGCCACGTCGGCACCACAGCTTCCCGGGGCCAAGCAGAAGCCGGTCTTTACGACAGTCGACTTTCTGCGGCTCGAGCCGAACGTGACCGTTGATCTGGCCGAGTTCGAGGTGGCCATTCCCAAGCTCCATGATCTGCAAATGTTCGAACCCGAGGTGCAGTCGACCGTCGAGACGGGAGAGACCTTGCCCGAGGTAACGCTGACCGACCGGACTGGAAAGGAACGTCGGCTGGATGAGTTTCGGGGGGAACTGGTGCTGATTGAGTTCTGGGCCAGTTGGTCTCCCCAAAGCAAACTGTCTCTGCCCGGAACCCAGCAGGTGCATGACGAGTTTGGAAAACGCGGGCTGCGGGTGATTGCCCTCTCGCTCGATGTGGAGGATGAACTGGACGACGCACGAAAGTTTCTGGATGCCAGGAAGTTTTCGTTCCTGACACTGTTTGACGGCTCGGACTTTGCCGAAGATCTGGGTTTGAAGACGCTGCCCCACCTGATTTTGCTCGACCGGGAAGGGAAAGTGGTCTATCAGCACACGGGAGACAGCCCCAAAGCCGAGAAGCGGTTGAGGCGCAAGATCCTGGAGCAACTGTCTTCCCAAAACTGACCAACTCAACTGTCCGTGACTGGACGAAGTGGCCCTTTTGACGCATGCTGCGGATCACCAATTTGAGGCTGCCAGTGGAGCAGCCGGAAGACGCGCTTCCCGAGGTTCTGTCGAAGACACTGGGCGTTCCCCGCGCCGAGTTGGGGACTTGGCGTATCCTGCGCAAGAGCCTCGACGCCCGCTCGCGGGATGATCTGGAATTTGTCTACTCGACCGCGGTCGACCTGCCTGGGATGTCTGCCTCGGACCGGTTGCGGCTGGCGGCGCGGTCTCACTCTGCGGTGCAGATTGAGGCGTGGCAGCCCGAGCGGTTTGACGATCCGGCTCCCGGCGGGGAATCGCTCGAAGAGCGTCCGGTGGTGGTGGGGTCGGGCCCGGCTGGTTTGCTGGCGGCGTACTATCTGGCCGTCCGGGGCTATCGCCCGCTGGTGCTCGAGCGGGGGGACGCGGTGAAGGAACGGGTTCCCGCCATCCGGCTGTTCGACCGGGGCGGGGCGTTCGATCCCGAGAACAACTACCTGTTTGGCGAAGGGGGGGCAGGGGCGTTCAGCGATGGCAAGCTGACGTGCCGGATGAGCGGTTGCGATGTCGACTGGGTGCTGTCTCGGTTCGTCGAGTGTGGGGGCAAGCCGCAGATTGTCTACGAACACCGGCCCCACCTGGGGAGCAACCGGCTGCCCATGCTGGTGCGCAACTTCCGCCGCAAGATTGACGCCCTGGGGGGGGAATACCGCTTCCGCTGCCGGGTTGATGACATCGATGTGGTGGACGGCCGGGTGCGCGGGCTGTTCACCTCGAGCGGCTACGTGAAGACGTCGGTGGTGGTGCTGGGGATGGGTCACAGTGCCCGCGACACCTATCGCGCCCTGCTGAATCGGGGGTTGCCCCTGCGGGCCAAGCCGTTTCAACTCGGGCTCCGCATCGAGCAGCCCCAGGAGCAGGTCAACCGGCACAAATATGGGCGGCAGAGCTACCTGCAGCTCTTGGGGGCCGCCGACTACACCCTGGTCGCCCGTGGCCAGCCGGACCTGTTCACATTCTGCATGTGTGCCGGGGGCTGGGTCATTCCCAGTGTTTCGGAAGAGGGGCGGTTCTGCACGAATGGGATGAGCAACTCGCGGCACGACACCCCCTATGCCAACAGTGGGTTGGTGGTGACTATCGACCCGGCGAAGCTGGTGGGCCCCCATCCGTTGGCGGGAGTCGAGCTGCAGCAGAAATACGAGGCGTTGGCGTTCGAGTTGGCGGGGCGCAACTACTTTTGTCCCGCGCAGCGGGCACTCGACTTTGTGCAGGGGCGGACTCCTCAACCGGGCGACAAATTGTCCTGCTCCTACGAGCGGGGGACTGTGCCGCTCGACCTGAGGCAGGTGTTGCCCCCCGAGGTGGCGGAGGCAATTCGGGCGGGGTTGCCAATCATGGATCGCAAGTGGCGGGGCGATTTCCTGAAGAATGCCGTGCTGGTGGGGCCCGAAATGCGGGGGAGTTCCCCGGTGCGGATCGACCGCGATCACCAGACTCGGGAGTGTTCCGGGTTTGTCGGTCTGTATCCTGTGGGGGAAGGGGCGGGATATGCGGGGGGCATCGTCAGTGCGGCGGTCGACGGTCTGCGATCCGCCAAATCGATCGTGGCCCGATACGCCCCCGCCAACCGATGAGAGATGTTCACCAAGTCAGAGACCTTCGAAGTGTCCCGCGCGGGAACCCCGAAGAGTTCGATGTTCTCCAGGACGCTTAGTCAGGGGCGTGAGATGAGTGAGTACAGCGATTACCAGCGGAAGGTGATCAAGCGCTACTACGACAATCGGGAAGAGGGAGATGAGCAACGCTTCGCCGAGCTGGTCAGCAACCTCTACCTGGCCGAGGGGAAAAAACGGTCGAAGCTGTGGGAGCAGGCCGAAACCTACCTGACCCGCATGCGGGTCCCTCCCAGCCGGATTTCCCATATTCTGCAGAAGCAGGATGTCGCTCTGTTGGCCGAGATTGTCACCGAGGCACAAAAGGGAACTCTCCAGCGGGTTCCCCCTCCCAGGCCCGAGAGTGCGGGGGGTGGGGCAGGCTGACGTGGTTCTGGAGACGTTCACACCGGGAATGGACTGGGGTCTGGATGATTCCGCCCCAGCGAGTGCGGCTCTCACCGATCGCTGGGGATTGGGGGTGGGGATCTGCAAGTCGGGCGGCAAACCGATGGCCCTCGGCTGGGGCTGATTGACTGGAATCTGCCTGGATTGCGTCGTGTCGCCGCGCCGCTCTTTTGGGAGATTCATCCCTTTGCCCGGCGATCTGCGATAGAATGAGGACTTGTCACCCACTGAACCATCGGACGATCCACGACAGTCCGATGCCAATGAGCAGTGGGCGTTGACCGGACCTGCCGCAACTCGAACCTGGAACCCGTGATCATGCCTTCCCTCTCTGCACCTTCGTGGCTGCGTTGGAGGTTGCCGTGGGGCCATCGGGCCCTGCGGGTTGTGGTGCTGCTGGGCGTTGGCGGAATGGCAGGGGGGGCGGCTTCGGCGGGGCTGATTGGGTATCTGGAGCAGACGAACGACCATCGTTTCGAGCCGTGGGCGGGCGATGATCCGTCGTATTCTGAGGATCCCCTGAACGTGATGGGCCCACCGCTCTCCCCCTTGGCGCTGTTTCCCTGGATGTGGCAACGGCATCACCCCGGAGATCTGGTCAGCCTCCACACTGTGGAGTTGTTGGAGGCCGAGGTGGTCCGCCCGGGGCCACCCCCCGTAACGACAACCCAGGGAAAGAAATCGCTGCGGTTGGCGGGGCCCTGGGGCACCCGCCGCAAGATCCCCGAGACCTATCGCGCGCTGTTTGACACGAAAACCGAGTCCGCAGAGAGGGGCGGGCAGACCCCACCGCGAAGTGGTCCTCGCCAATCGAAGTCTCTCGACGACGACGATTGACGGCCGGAGAAGGCCCTCCGCCTGACGGTCGCCTCCCGCCATTCAGGCTCACTCACGGCCGACAGAGGGGGGATTGACACCACACCCAGCCGGGGACTCGATTGGCGGGAGTTCGCTCGCAAAACACACCGGGGAACTGCTGCTGGATCCGCAGGTGCCCCCAGCGAGTGGAGCTGAAAAACCGATCGGGAGGCAAGCGAAATGAATCCTGAGTTGTCTCTGACTCGGCTGGGCGTGACAGGCCTGGGTCGGTCCGATGGAGACCGGGTGGAGGTCGAGGTTCACGGCGACCAGCATCTGGTGATCATTCACAGCCCCCGGGGAATTTCGGAAGTGACCCTGCAGAGGTTGGGGGAGACCTGGCCCGAGCGGGTGGTGGTGCAGATGCGGCTCAAAGGGCTGGAGAGCCTGACGGTGTCGGGAGGCGAGATGGCGGTTCAGGCGGCGGTTTCGACCGGCAGGGACCGGGCTGCGATCCGACAATGGCCCGTTCCCGACGAGCAAGTGGCCCTGACGGCCAACGACCCCCTGTGGCTCGACCTGAGAATCATTCCCGGCGGTCGAGCGGAAACCGTGAGGGGATTCGAATGGACAGTTCCCTGGGGCCTGCAGCAGGTGAACCCCTGCGAGCTGCGTGTGAATTTCATCGATTTTTATCGGTAATCTTCCGGTCGATGTCACCGGGCTTGCAGGAAAGAGCCTGTCGATCCAACGGGGGGCGCCCTTCAGGCGTAAAAAGTCGAGTCAGACGATTCGTTTCGCTTGAACCACCCGTGTTGCAAGTCGATACTGAACCGGCTTTGAGTTTCGATTCCGGCACTGTGTCGTCCTCACCTTCCCTCCCGGTTTCCCGGACGTGATGGACATTTCCCGCATCCATTGCATGCTGCTGCTGTGCTCCCTGTTCTGGGGAGTGGGGGAGTGGTTTGGACCGGCTGTGGCGAGCGCCTCGTGTGGCGATTATGTGCATATTGGGGGTAGCCGGTTCTCTGCGATTGCCGTCAACCCCGCGCGGAGTGAGAGTTTCTGGCTGAGAGAGCGCGAGATCCGTGTCCCGCGACAGGCGGAGATGCCCGAGGGAGACTCGCGGCCGAAGCCGGAGCCGGGTCGGTGCCACGGCCCGTCATGTCGGAGTGCTGTTCCACTTCCGCCACTCTCGACTCCAAACGAGTCCGAATGGCAGCGAATTGATCTTGTGTGCACTGTTGTGTCCGATATCGGTCGGAACCGAATACTCGTTGGCATGCTTGGGGAGTGTGAGGTGACCTCCGGCCGATTTTCGGCGGGTCGTTGGGAGCGGCCTCCCAGGATTGAGAGTTGGTGGTGAACCCAGTTTCGCCCGCGTTGATTGACCAGGAAGGCTGCTGAGACTGGCCTTCGTTGTCTCGATGGCTGTGGCGAGCTTCGCCCCGTCTGGTTTGATGGGGCGGGTCGGTTGAGCCGACTGGGTTCACGCGGTGGTGTCAGCGGTTCGGAGGATTGCAGCACGTGTTGCTGCGACCCGGACCGGAAGACTCAGTGGATGGCTTGCCAGATCCCTTGGCAGACATCCGGTCCGAAGCACCTCCCGGCATCCCGTTGAGGATGCGGTCTCTTCTTCTTTTGGATTCCCGTTATGTCTGCCCCGGCCACGTCCTCCCGGCCCTCCGACCGTCCTCGTCCGGCCGGATATGTTCCTGCCATTGGCCCCCGGCTGAAGAAGCTGTTCCAGGTGGTGTTGGTGCTGGTCGCTCTGCTGGCCGCGAACTCGGTCTACCTGGCGACGGTGACCGCCCGGGGTTGGCTGGCGGGGCCAGGTGTCAGTTACGAAAACTATTTCTACCTCTGCATGTTCCTGATGCACCTGGTGCTGGGACTGCTGCTGGTGGTGCCGTTCGTCGCCTTTGGTGTCATCCACCTGGCGACGTCCCGCAACCGCAAGAACAAACGGGCGATTCGGGTGGGGTATGCATTGTTCATCGCCGGGTTGGTGGTGCTGTTGACCGGCATCGGTTTGACGCAGGTTGGTTCGTTGCAACTGCGGGCGGGCACCACCCGGTCGGTGATCTATTGGCTGCACGTGGCGGCCCCCCTCGCGGCGGGTTGGCTCTATTGGCTACACCGCCTGGCGGGACCCCGCATCAAGTGGAACTATGGGCTCACTTATGGCGTGGCGGTGGCGGGGCTGGTGGGGGCCATGATCGTGCTGCAGAATGCCGATCCCCGGAAACTCAATGCCAAGGGTTCGGCGGAGGGACGGAAGTATTTCGAACCGTCCCTGGCGGTCACCGCGAACGACAAGTTCATTCCGGCCGACACGCTGATGATGGACGAGTACTGCCTGAAGTGCCATGCCGACGCCTATGCGCAGCACCAACACGGAGCACATCGCTTCAGTTCGTTCAATAATCCGATGTACATGGCCAGCGTGGTGGAGACCCGCGAGTTCGCCCTGAAGCGGGACGGCGATGTAAAGGCCTCGCGGTGGTGTGCGGGGTGCCACGATCCCGTGCCGTTTTTCGGTGGGCTGTTCGACGATCCCGAGTTCGACATCGTGAAGCATCCCACCGCCCGGGCGGCGATCACCTGCACGGTCTGCCACGCGATCTCGAGTCTGAATTCGACTGAGTGGAACGATCACTATAGCACTCGGGGAAATGCCGACTACACCATCGAAGAGCCGATCCACTACCCGTTCGCGAAGAGTGAGAATGGGGTGCTGCAGTGGGTCAACAATCAACTGGTGAAGGCCAAGCCAACGTTCCACAAGCAGACGTTCTTGAAGCCGCTGCACAAGTCGTCGGAATTCTGTTCGGCTTGTCACAAGGTGCACCTCCCTTACGCCTTGAACCATTACAAGGAGTTTCTGCGAGGGCAGGACAGCTACGGCTCGTTTCTGCTTTCGGGGGTCAGCGGGGGTAATGCACGGGCGTTCTACTACCCTGAGAAGTCGCGGGAAAACTGTGCCGAGTGCCACATGCCCCTGGTCCCCTCGGCCGATTTCGGGGCGAAGGACTTCGCCTCGAATGGGCAGTTGAGCATTCACAACCACACGTTTCTGGGGGCCAACACCGCCCTGCCGTATCTGCGGGGGGATACCGAGACGGTGAAGACGCACCAGGATTTCATGAAGGGGGTGGTGCGGGTCGATCTGTTCGGACTGAAGGAAGAGGGAAAGATCGACGGTGCGTTGACTGCCCCGCTGCGCCCCCAGTTGCCCACGCTGCAGCCCGGGAAGACCTACCTGCTGGAGACCGTGCTGCGGACCCTGAAAGTCGGGCACCTGTTTTCGCAGGGGACGGTCGATTCCAACGAGATCTGGGTCGATGTGACGGTCAAGAGTGGCGATCAGGTGATTGGCCGCAATGGAGCGATTGACGACGCGGGCACGGTCGACCCGTGGTCGCACTTCATCAACGTCTTCATGCTCGATCGCCAGGGGAACCGCATCGACCGGCGGAATCCACAGGACATCTTCACGCCGCTGTACAACAAGCAGATTCCTCCCGGCGGGGCGCAGGTGGTGCACTTCGAATTGGCACTGCCCGAGACGTTGAACGCCCCGGTGACGGTCGAGGTGAAACTGCAGTACCGGAAGTTTGACACGATCTACATGGACTTTGTGGGGCGCAAGTCACTCCCCGGCGGGCCCACATTGCCGGACCACACTCCGGGCGACCCGTGGCCAAACACGCTGCCAGTCACCACGATTGCCAGCGACAGCATCACATTCCCGGTTGCAGGCGTGTCTGCCGAGGTTCCCGAACAGAAGTCGGCGATTGCCGAAAAAGATCTGTGGCAGCGCTGGAATGACTATGGCATTGGACTGCTGCTGGAGGGGGCGGCACCGGGCTCGGGCGGGGGCAAGGCCGAGTTGCTGCAGGCCGAGCAGGCCTTCCTTGAAGTGGAGAAACTCGGCCGGTTTGACGGGCCGGTGAACCGCGCCCGGGTCTACTTCACCGAGGGGCGCATCGACGAGGCCGTCGAGGTGCTGCAGAAGGCGGCCGCGCTCCAGAATCCCGCGGCTCCTCCCTGGACCATTGCCTGGGTTACCGGACTGATCAACTAGCAGCTGGGAGATCTCGACCGGGCGGTCGTGGATTTCCGCAGCGTGCTCTACGACCAGACCGAGGAACGGCGGAAACGCAACCTGCACCTCGAGCGTGACATCGTGGTGCACAACGAGCTGGGTCAGACGCTGTTCGAGCTGGCCAAGCAGGTGCGTGATGACGATGCCGAGCGGAATCGCCTGCTGCAGGAGGCGGTCAAGGAGTTCGAGACGAGCCTCTTCTACGACTCGGAAGATGTGATGGCCCATTACAACCTGGCCCAACTGCACACCGAGTTGGGGAATGAGGAGCGGGCCGGCCTGCACCGTCGGCTGCACGTCCGCTACAAGCCCGATGACAATGCGCAGGAACTGGCGGTCAATGCGGCCCGGCTGCGTTACCCGGCCGCGAATGTCGCATCCGAGCCGTTGGTGATTTATCCTCTCAATCGTCCGGGAGCCCCGGGATTGCCGCAGCGTTTTGCCCGGCGGAAGCCCGCTCCCCCACCGGCCGGAGCCCCACCGGCCGCCGAGGCGGCCGCGCTCGAACCGGCCGCGAAGACCACCGGAGACGCGTCATGATCGACAGGGACAAGCACCGCCCCGCCGCCCGCCCGGCCCCCGAGCCGGAAGCGGCCGGGGACGACACCATCATCGCCCAAATGTTTCGGCGGTCTCTGCTGGCGATCGTGGGCGTGGCGGTGCTGGGGGGCTTGGGGTTCTGGTTGACCCGCAAGCCTCCTGAGAAACCGGTGGAGCGTCAGACGGAACTCAAGCCCGCCGACCTCCGCAAGACCGAGGTGACCCTGCCGCAGGTCCCCTTTGTCGATGTCACCAGCAGTGCTGGAATCAGCTTCGTTCATGAGAATGGAGCCACCGGAGACAAGCTGCTGCCCGAGTCGATGGGGGGCGGGTGCGCGGTGCTCGATTACAACAACGACGGTCGGCCCGACATTCTGCTGGTCAATTCCCGTCCCTGGACCGAGCCCGCGTCGTCCGTCGCGCATCCCGCCGTCACCACCCTCTATCGCAACGAAGGCAATTGGAAGTTCACCGATGTCTCCCAGGAGGCGGGGGTGGCGGTCTCGTTCTATGGTCAGGGAGTGGCGGTCGGGGACTACGACAACGACGGCTGGACCGACGTCTTCCTGAGCGGTCTGGGGACGAATCATCTGCTGCACAATGAGCAGGGGAAGTTTGTCGATGTAACGGCCCAGGCAGGGGTGGGGGGAGAAGAGACCGCCTGGAGCACCAGCAGTGGCTTCTTCGACTACGACCGAGACGGAGATCTCGATCTGTTCGTGGCGAACTATGTGAAGTGGTCTCCCGCCATCGACCGCGAGTTGCGTTGCACCCTCGACGGGTCGGTTCGGGCGTATTGCCGTCCCCAGGCGTTTGATGGGGCCTTTCCCTACCTCTACCGCAACGACGGTGGAGGGAAATTCACCGATGTCTCCGCGGAGGCCGGGGTGCAGGTCAAAAACGCCGCCACCGGAGTTCCCGTGGGAAAATCGCTGGGGGTGGTGTTCCTCGATGCGGATGCCGACGGCCTTCTCGACATCGTGATTGCCAACGACACCGTGCAGAACTTCCTGTTTCACAACCTGGGGAACGGGAAGTTCGAAGAGATTGGAATCGAGCGGGGCATTGGGGTCGACAACACGGGAAATGCCCGCGGAGCGATGGGGTGCGACCAGGGCTGGTTCCGGAACGATGAGACGCAGGCGGTGGTGATTGGCAACTTCGCCAATGAGATGACCGCCCTGTACTGCACCCGCAAGAACAACATGACTTTCAGTGATGACGCTGTGGCCACCGGCTTGGGCCCCCCGTCGCGCATCTGGCTGAAATTCGGCGTGTTTTTCGCCGATCTCGATCTCGATTCGCGGCTCGACCTGCTGGTGGCGAATGGGCACCTCGAAAACGATATCAGCAAGGTGCAGAAGAGCCAGAGCTACGAACAGCCCCCCCAGTTGTATTGGAACACCGGGTCGGCGCGGGGGAGTGAATTCACCAAGCTGGAGACTGCGCAGACCGGTACCGACTTCGCCAAGCCTCTGGTGGGCCGGGGAGCGACCAGCGCCGACTTCGACGGCGACGGCGACCTCGATCTGCTGCTGACCACCACCGGGTCTGCCCCCCGCCTCTTGCGGAATGACCAGGCGCTGGGCCGGCACTGGCTGCGGGTGCGGCTGGTGGGAGATGGACGGACAACGCCACGCGACGCGATTGGCTCCGTCGTTTCGCTGAACTTGAAAGGAGCCACCCAACGCAGGATAATCTCCCCCACCCGCAGCTACCTGTCGCAACTGGAGACGGTCGCGACCTTCGGGCTGGGAGACTCGACAGAGATCCCTTCGATGGAAGTTCGTTGGTCCAACGGTCAGACGCAACAGGTGGTTGTGGAGGGAATCGACCGGGAGCTGGTTGTCGCCCAGTCAGACAATCCTTGACCCGGCGCGATGACGGCTTCGATTGAATCCGGCCCGCCCGTCTGTTGCTCGATGAGACCGATCCGAGGACCGTTCCTATGCATGATCATGCCGGTGACGAAGAGCTGTTGGGGGTTTTGGAGCGGTTAGGGGTCGACCTTCATAAGCCCCGGGAAATCAATTTCCTGTTCGTCATGTCCTCGTCGGAGGGGGCCGCTCAGGTTTCGCAGAGCCTCACGAAAACCGGATTCGATTCGGAAGTGTCGGAACTGCCGGTCTCATGGCTGGCCCGGCTGCTGGGGCGCAAACGATGGACTGTGTCAGCCACCCGACAAATGCCCCTCGACCGGAATGTGATTCGGGCATTGACCACCCAGTTTTCGGGGTTGGCCGCGGCGGCTGGAGGAGTCTATGACGGGTGGGAGGCCAACGTGGCGGATGCCCAGATCGATCCGGATCAGCTGACGACCGGCAGTTGACGTTCGGACCGTTGAACCCTGTCCGCGTTCCGAATGGCAGGGCGTGTGCGGGCTGACCTGGAGCGTCGAGCCGCGCCCCTCCCCGGTGACCGGCACCCACGGAGGCATCGCGACAGGGACCGAAAGCTGCAAACGGAGCGCGACTCACTCCGATTTGGTCAGCCCAAAACAGTACAGGTGGTTGGCGGTGCGCAGGAACATCCGTCCGTCGACCAGAGCGGGAGTGGCATAGGCATCTTCGCCGAAGTCGGCACGGGACAATTCCTCCCACCCATCCCGCGCAGCCAACACGGTCAACTGTCCCTTCTGGCTCAGCAGATA
>JBKCTR010000678.1:0-3321 GCA_046318755.1 Planctomycetaceae bacterium | reverse complement strand
AGGTGAAGCTGTCGGCCCTGAAGGGACAGCCGGTGGTGGTCTATTTCTATCCCAAGGATGACACCCCGGGGTGTACCAAGGAGGCGTGTGCCTTCCGCGATCAGAAGAAGCAGCTTGAGAAGCTGGGGGCGGTGGTGTTGGGCATCAGCCCGGACGACAACGCCAGCCACCAGAAATTCAGCACCAAGTTCGAGCTGAATTTCCCGCTGCTGTCAGACACCGATCACGCCGTGGCCGAGAAGTTTGGGGCGTGGCGCGAGAAGAACATGTATGGCAAGAAGTCGATGGGCATTCAGCGGTCCACCTTCCTGATCGACGCGCAGGGGAAGATCGCCAAGGTCTGGAAAAAGGTGAGCGTCGACGGCCACGACGAGCAGGTGTTGGAAGCGTTGAAGGGCTTGCCCAAGGCCTGAGACACCGATCCGTTTCGGTCCGATTCTTCCGCGATGGCGGTGGTGGCTGCGGGACAGGTGCGATTGCTGCGCGGGCTCACCCGGGGGAGTTGTGGTGTGCCCGCAACCGGTGCACCGCATTGGCCACAGATTCGGCGGCGAAGTCGATTTCGTCCGCGGTGTTGAACCGGCTGAGACCGAACCGCAGTGTCGCCAAGGCCAGTCGCTCGGGGACTCCCATCGCCCGCAAGACGTGACTCGCCTCGGGAGCGGCCGAGCTGCAGGCCGATCCCGAGCTGACGGCAATCTCGGCCATCTCGGCCAGCAATCGTTCCCCGGGAACTCCCTCAAAACTCAAATTCAGATTCCCGGGCAGTGTGTTTTCGGGGTCGCCATTTCGGTGGACTCCCTCCAGACGGCTGGTCAATCCCCGCCAAAGCCGATCGCGCAGGTCGGCCAGGCGGGTGGATTCCGCTGGCAGGTCGTCGCGGCAGAGTTCGCATGCCGCCCCCAGCCCGATGATCAATGGAACCGGCAGGGTCCCGGGACGCAGCCGCTGCTCTTGCCCGCCCCCATCCCACAGTGGTTCGAGGGAGACCGGGTGGTCTGACCGGCGCACAAACAGCGCTCCCACTCCCTGCGGGCCATGCAGCTTGTGGGCCGACAGGCTCAGCAGATCGACCGGCAGTTGCCGCAGGTCGATGGGAATCTTCCCCACCGCCTGCGACGCATCGCAGTGCAGCCAGATTCCCCGTTCCCGGCAGATGGCCCCCACCTCGGCGACCGGGTTGATCGTTCCCACCTCGTTGTTGGCCAGAATGAGCGAGACCAGCCGGGTGCGGGGAGTGAGGCTGTCGCGAAACCGATCGAGGTCGATGGCACCCCGGGGGGTGACGGGAACGAACACCACCTCGGTTCCCCGGCGCGCAAGGCGTCGGGCGGGATCGAGAATCGCCCGATGTTCCACCTGGCTGGTCACCAGCCCCCAACTCTTGGCACGGGCAGCTTGCAGAATGCCCTTGAGGGCCAGGTTGTTGGCCTCGGTGGCTCCGCTGGTGAACAGCAGCTCGCGGGGCTCGCAATTCAGCAGCCGGGCGACCTGCAGCCGGGCCCGTTCGACTCCCTCGGCCGCCCGCCAGCCATAGCGGTGGCTGCTGCTCGAGGCATTGCACGGCACCAAAAGCCAGGGCCACATCGCCTCCCGCACCCGGGGATCGAGCAGGGTGGTGGCGTGGTTGTCGAGATAGAGGGGAAGACGCGATTCGGGAAGCGACATGCGGGGGCCGTGGTCAAAGAACGCAACCGGAGGAGAGCCGTTGTGACACAGCTCTCCTCCGGGCGAGTATAACCGCAACCGTTGGTCAGGCGGGGCTTAGAAGTCCCAACCCAGTCCGAAGTTGAGGGTCTTGATGCTGAAGTTCTGCCGCTTGGTCTTCAGGTCGATCACGTCGACGTTGTACTGCAGCACCTGGGCGGGCCGCGAGAGGGCGCCAATCAGGGTGTAGTCGTAGCCGAGGCGGAACTTCGAAAGGTTGATGATCGGAATCTGCTTGATGATGGGGAGGTAGCTCATGAAGCCAAACTCGCCATTGATTCCGGTCTGGAACACGGGAGTGATGTAGGTGTGTTCGCGGGTCCGGCTGCTGGTGGGGCCAGGGCCATAGATCGACTGCAGCACCTGGGGCCGCACGTTCTGGCTCCAGACCGTCGAGGTCTCCATGTTTGCCAGGGCACCAAACTTCACCTGACCCCAGATCTTGAACTTGTCTCCCCCCAGGTCAGCCCGGGCACCAATCATGGGTCCCACCAGGTTGCTGGTCACCTGAGAATTGATGGTGGTCACGAACGGATCGATGAAGCTGAACAAGGCACCGTCCGGGAACAGGGGGAGTGGCGGAGGCTCGGGGGTGATGGTTCCGTCATCGGAGGTGTACTGGTAGTCGAGCCCGCTGTCACCCGCCTGGATCCGGAACTGTTCCTTGATGTACAGGTACTTCACCCCCAGCTCCATGCGGAGCATGAAGTTCTTCGATTCGAAGAAGGGGGAGGTCCAGTAGTCAAAGTCGACCCCGTAGACTTGCTGCCTGTACCGCAGGTCCAGGAAGCCGTCGTAGGGAATTGTGGTGCCGAACTCCGTCCCGTCGTAGAGGGGGAGGCGGAAGATGTTCAGGTCGATGTCATTCGGGTTGCGGTCGCCACCGTCGTTGGTGAACTGCTGGCTCGCCTCGAACAGGGCGAAACCGCTGACCTGGAACTCCTGATGGTCGTAGATCTCCCACCCGAAGTTCGCCCGAATGCCGTTCATGCACAGGTCGCCGAACCAGTTGGTGTACCGGGCCGGCCACCACGGAAAGGGCTGGGGTTCGCCGTAGTCGGCATTCGTCAGACGGGTGAACGGAATGTCGAAACTGTCGTCGGTCGGATAGGACCGGATGTAGGCGTTCGGATCACCAATGAACACCTGCGGACCGGGCTTCACGCCCCAGCCCTGGATGTAGTCGATGCCGAACTTGTACTTCCGGCGCTGATCCCGGTTGTCTTCGAACTCCCAGATCCCGCGTTCGTTCGCGAGTCGTTCGTAGTTGCCGGCGGGGTAGGGGTTGACCCCGGGCCAGGCGTTGGGGGGAGGCCCCTCGGCACTGCCGTAGATCCCTGGGCCGAGCATTGGCTCAGCCATGGCTTCCGCCCCGGCCACATAGCCAGGGGGGTAGGCCCCTTGAGGAGGCAAGGCGTCCTGAGCGGCCGCCGGCCCCCCGAACGTCGCGATTGACCCACAGAATGCCGCACTGAGCAGGCCGTGAACCAGAGCTTTCCAGGATGGAATCCGCATCAGAGTATCCTTCGCTATCTGGGAGTCCCACCGAGGCATCCCTTCCGAAGATTCCTGCCGGACACGTCGCGCAGGAAAATGGACCTAGCTAAGGTATCG
>JBKCTR010000677.1:0-5318 GCA_046318755.1 Planctomycetaceae bacterium | reverse complement strand
GTCTTGACCAGATCGCCGACTCGAACATGGGCACGCCTCGCGGTTGGAGCGGGTTTCAATCATAAACAAATGCTTGTATGAAACCCAGTGTGAACCGCCACGGCACCTTTGGCCCTTCACCCAACGTGCAGTCCAGCGGCTCCAGAAGGGAACCCGCGCAGCAATCGGCCCCGGTCAAGACCATGCCTTGCCGGGGCCGAGGGTAGAATGACAAACTCACCTCGAGCACTATTTCTTGAACTGCTGCATTTCAAACTGGGCTCCCCGGTAGGCCGAGAGGGAGAACAGATTGGAAGCGAGCGCCTTTTCGAAATAGTCGCGGGCTTTATCGGGTTCTTTGGTCAGAATGGCCGCCTGCCCCAGGAAGAAATGGGCTTCGCACAGCTTCTGCCGTTTTTCGACTTCCGTCCCCTCGTCCTGAGAGGCGCGCAACAACTCTTCGTCGGTCATCAAACCGTCGCACATCTTGCAGAGCGCTCCGATCCAGCCGATGGGGGGCATGTCCTGGTCCATCGTTCGCTGGATCAGCGCCTTGGCTTCGCTTTCCCGGCCCGAGCGCTGCAAGGCCAGCCAATACCACGGCACAATCCGCACCAGCTTGTTGTCGATTCGCATGGCGCGGGCGAAGTCGTCGGCAGCGGCCGGGTAATGCTTGGCACAGAACTCGGCGACCCCGCGTTCCTCGACCAGGGTGGGGTCATTGGGGTTTGACCGAACGGCGAGCGTCAGATCATCGACGGCCCCCTGCACGTCCCCCTGGGCCAGCCGGGCGCCGCCCCGCAGGCGAACCGCCATGTTCCGGGTCCCCAGATCACCGGCGGCCCGGGTGGCCTGCTGAAAGTCCCCTTCGGCCGCTTTGGCCTGCTGCATGTCGAACTGCGTGATGCCCCGGTTGATGTATCCAATCGCGAATTTGGGATCGAGTTCCAGCGCCTTCGAAAAGTCGGTCAGGGCACCGTCGAGATCGCCGCGTCCGCGACGGAAGTTCCCCCGGTCGTTGTAGGCGATCACCGCCGTGGGGAACCGCTCGATGGTTTCATTGAACGCTTCCTCGGCCTCGTCCGTCTGGCCCAGGTAGGCCAAACTGGTCGCCCGCCGCAGGTGCGGCGCCAGCAACCGTGGTGCCAGCTTCGTCGCCTTGGTGAAGTCCGACGCGGCGGCCCGCTGGTCCCCCTTGGCCGACAGGGCCATGCCCCGCTGATAGTGCAGGTTCCCCTTGTCCTCTTCCGAGAAATTCTCTCCCGTCGGCTTGTCGAGCAGCGGAGTGACCCACTTGATGGCCGTTTCGAGGTGTTCCGACTTGTTCTCCAGCTCACCCAGGGCGGTCATGCCATAGATATACGGCACATTCAACCAGGGGAACTTCCCCTCCCCTTCCTTGAGGGCGCTGCGCGAGTCGGCGATGCCGTCGCGGATCTGCTTGCCATCGCGCGCCGCCCGGCCCATCTCAATTTTGGCACTGGCCCGCAGGTGATAGGCGACATGCGGATTGTCCTTGGGGAACTGCTGCAGCAACTGGTTCGAGAGATCGACCACGCGCTTGTAATCGCCCCGCTGGTACGCCTCGTCCGCCTGGCTGCGCAGGAGATTGGCCCGTTCATTCACCGGCGCGGTCGCCGGACGGGTCGTCTCCTGGGCCCACACCCGCGTGGCCCCCGCCCAGCCCCCCCCACCCGGAATTCCAACCGCAGCCGCCACGGCCCAAGCCACCACAACCCAATCGACGGCGGGTCGCCGCCCACGAACCGACCTCATGTGTGCCTCCTGCAACATCGCAAACTCCTCAAGTCCTCGGGGGGGAATCCTCCACTGCGCGCGGTACTATCCGCATTTTTCGCGAAGTTGTAAAGATCCCCGCAGCCCTCAATCCCTGCGGATTTCCCGTCTCTTCTCGACCGCGCGGGAATCCGGGAAGTCTGGGCAAACCTTGACGGCCGCTTCGCTCGGTCGCAACCCGGCCTCCGCCCATGGCCGGCGTTGTCATGCCAAGAAATCCATACTCGAAAAGGGGCTTGGAGCAGACCGATTCCCGGTATCTCGTGTGGTGACCCAACCTCCAGACGCCCCCAGTCGGTCTTATGCCGGGGGAGTCAGATACCGGCGTTCGACCTTGGCCAACACCGTGCCGATCCCGTGGTAGCCCACCGAGATTTGGCCCACGTGCGTCAACAGGTCGTAAGCCAACCAGCGGTCCCAGCCCCACTCGGCCTCCAGCCACAAGATCAACTGCGCATAGGCGTGGGGAATTGATCGCTCCATCGGGCTTCCACTGGCGACGCAGCCAATGTGGGTCGCCGTCTCAATCCGTGGCCAGGCCGGGCGGGCCCCCTTCCGCAAATCGACCCGCACTGTGGAAATCGCCGGCATCTCCAGGCCATTGGCCGAGAGCTCGCCATGCCCTTGCGCGGCATGCGCGTCCCCCAGGTACAGATGGCCTCCGGGAACAAACACCGGCAGCACCACCGTCGAGCCGGGGCAGACTTCGATCAAATCCAGATTCCCTCCGTGGGGACCTGCCGGGGCGGTTGTCGGGCAACCCCAGTCGGGTGCGGTCCCCACGCAACCCAGCATCGGCCGGTAGGGAATCCGGATCGTCTCTGACCAGTGGATTTCTCCGTCGACGATGGGGCAGACATGCGCCCCATGCGGACACCCCTCCCCCAGCCATTCACTCAACTGCCGTGCCCCCCCGGTGTAGGTGGCGCACTGACCAATCGCCGGCTCGATCCGCTCGATGGTGACCGCCAAGGCATCACCGGGCTCGGCACCCCGCACAGCGATCGGACCAGTGACCGGATTGCTGTAGGGCATCTGCGACTTGTCACGACGGTCCCCGGGACGCCGGATCTGCCCCGACAGCGCATCCTCCGAGACCACCTCGATCGTCTCCCCCGGGTCGATCGTCAGCCGCGCGGGGTGTGAGCGGTTGAACTCGTAGTAGATCACCTCGCGATCCAGCGTGCGCATCAGGCTCCCCTTTGGGATGGTTGGCAGTCGTCCCTCCGGTGAACATATCACCCCCCGTGGCGGACGGCCAGACCATCCCGTCACCCCCTCCCCGCTCGGTCAGCGGTGCCGCCGGATGGGGCCCCCGGACCTCGGGTGTCTCCCATCCCGGGGTGTCTCCCATCCCGCCCTGTTTCGCGGCGCAAAAAAAGAGCGGAAGAACACCATTTGTTCTTCCGCTCTCGAGTCTCAGCACACCGTCAAGCTCCCTTCCAGGGAAGCATTACGAAGTGAACGTCAGATTCCAAGTATAGGAGCTCTGCCCGCCCGCATCCTGCACGAGGAATCGCATGGAGACCGGGTTGGGGGAGGGCGCCGCTGGCACCGCTGTGCGGGTCGACTTGAAAGTCACGCTCCGCAGCAGGTCCTGCACCCGGGCCTGGGTGGCGGTTGTGGGGTAGCTGGTGAAATCAAACACAATCTGGCTCGCTTGGCGAGTGAAGGCTGCGAACACAGTCCCGTTGTGCAGCACGGTTCCCGAAGTGGTGCCAGTGAAGGTGATTCCCAGCGATGTGCTCATACCCCACTCGTCTCCCGTCACCGCTTGGCTGGAAGTGGCGAATCTGACGGTCAGCTTGTGGCTGTTGTTCCAGTTGGGTCCATCCGGATCATTCGCCGTCCCATTGGGGGCCACCGTGACGACCTGCGATGCGTTGACCTTGTAGCTCACCGCCGTCGGCAGATTGCCCAGAGTCGGGAGGTCGTTCGTGGCCACCACATTGACGGTCTTCAATCCGGGAGTGCTCGTCCCCCCCTGCCCATCATTCACCACGAAGCTGACCGAGCGGGCCAGTGTCGAAGGAGCCTGGCTGACGTTCTGGAACGTGATGTTCCGAGCCAGCAATTGCGTGCGGGCCACGGTGGCATTGGCATTCAGGGTCACCTCCAGGGGGGTGGTTCCTGAGCCGCCTGTGAACGTCCCGATCGTCTCGAAAACCCCGCTGGAGATCACCACCCGCACCGTGTTGCCACTCACATTGATGGAACCCACGGTGGTTTGGCTGCGGATCGCCAAGCGGTCGTCGGCCGTGCCGTTCTCGGCAAAGCTCACCGTCAACGAGCCCCCATCGTAATTCGCCGGATCCTTGCTGTCGGTCACAGTGACTCCGGAATCGATCACTACTGCGGCGGCAATGCCCGTCCCGGCGACTTCCGTCCAGGTTGTCGCCCCCGCAGAGGTCGTCACCTCGGGTGCCACGGTGGCCAACACCTCGACCGACTTGTCGGCCGCGGCACTGGTCCCCCCAAACCCGTCCGACACTTCAAACCGCGCGGTGCGGGTGACCGTGTCGGGTGTCGTGGCAGTGTTTTCGAAGGTGATCCGCCGGGCCAGTGCCTGGACGTTTGTGGCGTTGGAATTGGCGTTCAGCGTCACCTGCAGGACCCGGGGATCACCCGTGTCTCCTGCCTGGGTGATGTCACCGATCTTCGTCCCCTCGAAGAAGACCTCGGTCCCGGTCACGCTGATCTCTCCCGCCCCGGTCCCCTGCGAACTGATCGACAGCACATCCCCATCCGACACCCCGGCGATGAGCGACACCGTCAAGGAACCGCCGTTGAAGTTGGGAGTTCCATCGGCCTCCACGATGACTCCGGCATCCACAATCACCGCCGGCTGCCCCTTCGTGAAGGTGGTCGCCCCCTCGGTGACTTCGACAATTGGCGGAGCCGGTGAAATCGAGGCCGTGTAAGTCCGGGTGGTGCTGTTCACCTGGTAGTTCGCCGCCTCGGTCCCCGTCGGAGTGAGGTCCGTCACATTCACAGTCCACGTTCCGAGCTCGGCACTCGTGAAGCTCGCCGTGTAGGTGTAGTCCAGCTTCGTTGTCCCCGCATCCCCGGCCACCCGGTCATCCGAGACAAACGTCAGCGTGGCGGCGGTAGTGCCGTCATACAGCTTGTTGTCGGCGGTAAACACCGGTGTAACGGTCCGAACCGTGATGTTCGCCGTGGTCGACGGGACCGACCCGGTCAGGGTGTAATTGTCCTTGTCGGCCCCCGTCAGCGTCGGACTGGCGATGGACACAGTCTTGCCATCCCCCTTGTTCTTGTCGCTGAAGGTCGCGGTTCCCGACAGCGAGACCGTATCACCCGTGATCTGACCGGTGATGGTCGATCCCGAAATGGTCGCCGCGGTCGTGCCGTCGTAGGTCTTGTTCGCCGCCGTGAAGGTCGCCGTGACCGACTTCGCCGTGATGTTGGCCGTCCGCGGGGTGACACTCGTGATGGCGTAGTTGTCCGCCTGGGCCCCTTCCAGGGTCCCGGTGGCCGTGACAGGCTTGTTCGTCCCGACATTCTTGTTGTCGTAGGTCGCC
>JBKCTR010000676.1:0-1995 GCA_046318755.1 Planctomycetaceae bacterium | reverse complement strand
ACGACAACGATTGAACCGAAGCATCCCGGTCGGCGTCAGCGTTGCGGCTTGGGGACGCGGCCGCCACCGCGCCGCCCTTTCCCCTTCCCCTTCCCCCGGCTCTGCTGCAGCTTCTCTTGCTGGGCTGCCTGTTCGGTAGCGGTCAATTGCTGGCCGGTCTTCTGCTTTGCCTTGAGAATCTGGTCCCGCAGTTGGGCCGCGAGTTCGAAATCGAGGTTCCGGGCCGCCTCGTGCATCTGACGTTCCAGGTCGGCCATCACATCCAGCGTGAGTGCCGTCTGCTCGTCCCCGATGCCGGCAGCCTCCTGGGCCTGCCTGCGGGCCTGTACCTCTTCTTCGATGCCCCGCTTGATCGCCTTACGGATCGTCGCGGGGGTGATGCCGTGCTTCTGGTTGTAGGCCATCTGCAGTTCCCGGCGACGGTTCGTCTCGGAGATGGCGTCCTGCATGCTCTCGGTGATGATGTCGGCGTAGAGAATCACTTCGGCGTTCACATTGCGGGCGGCTCGGCCGATGGTCTGAATCAGGCTCGTGGCACTCCGCAGGAACCCCTCTTTGTCGGCATCGAGAATCGCCACCATCGAGACCTCGGGCAGATCCAAGCCTTCGCGGAGCAGATTGACACCCACCACGCAGTCATATTCATCTCCGCGCAGTTTGTTGAGCACATCGACCCGCTCGAAGGCATCCAGTTCCGAGTGCAGCCAGGCGCAGCGCAAGCCCCCCTCCGTCAGATACCGCGACAAGTCTTCGGCCATTTTCTTCGTGAGCGTGGTCACCAGCACCCGTTCCCCCCGGGCCGCCCGCAGCTTGATCTGTTCGATCAGGTGGGGGACCTGTCCCCGTGCGGGAACCACATGAATCTCTGGGTCGACCAATCCGGTCGGGCGAATCACCTGCTCGACCACTTCGCCCTGTGTCTGCTCCAATTCCCAGTCAGCGGGAGTGGCCGAGACCAAAATGGTCTGCAGGTTGCGGGCGCGAAATTCATCGAACTTCAGCGGACGGTTGTCGAGAGCGCTCGGCAGGCGGAAGCCATGCTCGACGAGGGTGCTCTTGCGTGACTGATCCCCAGCGAACATCGCCCCGATCTGCGGGATGGTCACGTGCGATTCGTCGACGATCAGCAGGGCATCTTTGGGGAAGAAGTCGAACAGGGTGGCGGGGGGTTCGCCCGGCTTGCGCCCCGCCAGTTGCCGGCTGTAATTCTCGATGCCGGGGCAGTAGCCCACCTCCTGCATCATCTCGATGTCGAACCGGCAGCGGGCCGCCAGACGCTGCGCTTCGAGCAGCTTGCCTTCGCGGCGGAAGAATTCCAACCGGTCGTCAAGTTCCTGCTGGATGTTTTCGACCGCCATGGCGACCCGGTCGGCCGGCATCACAAAGTGCTTGGCCGGATAAATGTAAACTTCTTTCAGCTTCCGGGCTTCGACCCCGGTCAGGGGGTTGATCTCGGCCAGCGACTCGATCTCGTCTCCCCACATCTCGATGCGGTAGGCGAATTCCTCGTAGGCGGGCCAGCACTCAACCACGTCGCCCCGCACCCGGAAGGTTCCGCGTTCGAAGCTGACGTCGTTGCGGTCGTACTGGATGTCGATCAGCCGGCGCAGCAGGTCATCCCGCGAGATCTCCTCCCCCACCCGCAGCGGAATCATCATCTCCAGGTAGTCTTTGGGAGACCCCAGTCCGTAGATGCAGCTGACGGTGGCCACCACCACCACGTCGCGGCGGCTCATCAGCGCGCTGGTGGCCGCGAGCCTCAGGCGGTCAATCTCTTCATTGATCGAGGCGTCTTTCTCAATGTAGATGTCCCGCTGGGGTATGTATGCTTCGGGCTGGTAATAGTCGTAATAGCTCACGAAATATTCCACCGCATTGTTTGGAAAAAATTCGCGAAACTCGGAATACAGTTGCGCCGCCAAAGTTTTGTTCGGGGCAAACACAATGGCAGGTCGCCCCAGGCGTGCAATGACAGTGGCCATGGTAAAGGTCTTG
>JBKCTR010000675.1:0-8087 GCA_046318755.1 Planctomycetaceae bacterium | reverse complement strand
GCCAGGGGACCCGGTTCCATCCCAGCCTGTTGCCAGTGCGGTTCCTGGGAAAAAACCCCGCCGAATGGCTCGCACTGCGGTTCGATGAGGCGTTGCCGCTGGTCACCAATCTGTCCCGGCTGCACGCCATTGCCCAGATCTTTGTGGAGGTGGGGTTGGGTTACCTGGGCCTGGGACAGTCGCTCCAGACGCTGTCGGGCGGAGAGGCCCAACGGGTCAAGCTGGCGCGGGAACTCGCCCGTGGTCATTCGACGCATACCCTCTATCTGTTGGACGAACCCACCACCGGGCTGCACCCCGCCGATGTCGAGCGTCTGGTGCAGGTGCTGCACCAACTGGTCGACGCCGGGCACAGTGTGCTGGTGATCGAGCACCACACCCAGTTGCTCCGGCAATGCGACTGGCTGCTCGACCTTGGCCCAGAAGGGGGTGCCGGAGGGGGCCAGTTGATGGCGACGGGGACACCGCGGGAGGTGGCCGACGCGGGCAAGGGATGGACGGCCCAGGCGTTGCAGGGGCGGTTTTGAACCGCCACAGACACAACGGGCTTGCTGCCGAGGGTTGGCTTCGACCGCTATACTGAGCACAACACACACGTTGAGTTGCAGGAGATCGCATCATGGGTGCTGCGTGGCGGTGGGGACTGTGCCTGGCGTTGGTTGGCCTGGTGAACGCGGGCGTGGTCGCGGCGGCCGAGCCTGTCCGGGTGATGAGTTTCAACATCCGTTACGGCACCGCGAATGACGGGGTGAACCACTGGGATCGGCGCCGCGAATTTCTGCGCGACACCATCAAGGCGTTCGACCCCGACCTGCTGGGAACGCAGGAGACCCTCGGTTTTCAGCGGGACTGGCTGCGCGAGCAATTGCCCGGCTATGGCGTGCTGGGAGTGGGGCGCGACGACGGGCAGGACCAGGGGGAGATGATGGCTCTCTACTACCGCGAGGCCCGGTTCGAGAAGCTCGCTGGCGGGCACTTCTGGCTGAGTGCAACACCCGAGAAAGTCGGCAGCAAGAGCTGGGACAGTTCGCTTCCCCGGATGGTCACTTGGGTCCGCCTGAAAGATCGCCAGTCCCGGCAGGCCCGTCCGATTCTGTTCTTCAATACGCACTTCGATCATCGCGGCACCGAGGCCCGGGCCCGGTCGGCCGCTCTCATCCGCCAGCGGCTATTGGAACTGGGAAAACAGGACTCGCTGGTCGTGACCGGAGACTTCAACGATGGCGACGGGGGCGAACCGCATCGCCAGTTGTTCGCCGAACTGGAGGGAACCCCTTCCCCCGTCGTCGATACGTTTCGCGTGAAAAATCCGCAGCCGAGCCCCAACGACGGAACCTTCACCGAATTCCTGGTGAAGAACACCGGTGGTCCCCGCATCGACTGGATTGCCGCATCGCGCGATTGGCAGATCGAAGCCGCCGCCATCGACCGCACCGCTCGTGAGGGACGCACTCCCTCCGATCACTTCCCCGTCACCACCACGCTGCGCCGGAAAGAGACCACTTCCGACCAGTCCGCATCGGCGCCCGCCGGGGAATCCCCCGAGGGGGACACTGCGGCCCCAGCCGGCGACCAGCAAGCCGAGTCCAACACCCCCACCACCGATCTCTCGACCGCCACCCATCTGGCCGGCGGGCCGTTCGAGGTGCTGGAAGAACGAGACATTGCCTATTACCAAGGCCCGGGATTCGACCGCAAAAAGCACAAGCTCGACCTGTTTCTTCCCAAGGGGCAGACCGATTTTCCCGTGTTGGTGTTCATTCACGGAGGGGCTTGGGTCTCGGGAGACCGGCGTCTCTACACCTCGGTCGGGCGGGTTTTCGCCAAGAATGGCGTGGGGACGGCGGTGATCAGCTATCGCCTCTCCCCCGCCGTGCAGCACCCCGCCCACATCGAAGATTGTGCCCGGGCATTCGCCTGGGTGCGGAACAACATCGCCGCATGGGGGGGCCGCACCGACCAGATCTTCGTCTCTGGCCAATCGGCCGGGGGCCATCTGACCGCCCTGCTCTGCACCAACGAGAAATATCTCGCCGAACAGAACTGCTCGCTGGCCGACATACGGGGTGCCATTCCCATCAGCGGCATCTTCGAATTCCGCTCTGGCCGATACGATCGCGTCATCGGAGAGGGACCCGAGGCGGCTGAATCGGCCTCCCCCATCCGGCATCTCTCCGACCGCTGCCCCCCCTTCCTCGTGCTGTATGCCGAAAGTGACATTCCCAACTGCGACCAGATGTCGCAGCGGTTGTGCCGCGAGTTGAATCAGTTGAAAGTCCCGGCGGAATCGCACGAGATCGCCAGCCGCAATCATGTGTCGATCATGTTCCGGCTGATGATGGATACCCGCGATCCCACCACGCAACAGATGCTGCGGTTCATCTCTCGTCAGGGAACGCTGGCCCTGCAGGAAGTGCACCGCTGATTTTTTGCGTTGTGGCGGTCCCTTCAGTCTCCCTGTTCACACGACGGATGCCCAATGTCGAAATCGTACGACCTGACCAAACTGCGCACGGTTCACCTCGTCCCTCTGACCGCGTTCGACTCACGAGACCGGGTCGACCTGGAGGTGCAGGCCAAGCACATCGAACGGCTGGCGAAGGCGGGCATCCGCATGTTCATGCCAGCCGCCGGTACGGGGGAGTTCCACAGCCTCTCGGCCGATGAGATTGTGCAGGTGGTGCGGGTGACGCGACAGGCCGCCGGTCCCGACGCGCAGATCTTCGCTCCGGTCGGCCTGCAGGTGGCCCATGCGATCGACGTGGGCCGCCGATCGCTCGAAGCGGGAGCCAACGGGGTGATGTTCATGCCCTTCACCCATCCGTACCTGTGCAACGTGGGAGTGGGGGAGTACTACCGCACCGTCATCGACGCCCTGCGCTGCCCCACGTTGATCTACAAAAAAAGTGCGGTCCCAGCCGACAGTCTGTTGCTGGAGTTGGCCGAGAATCCGCACGTGGTCGGAATCAAGTACGCCGAAAACAACCTCCACGATTTCCGCAAGGTGGTGCTGGCCGATCGGGGGCGCATTGAATGGCTCTGCGGCTCGGCCGAACGGTTCGCCCCCTATTTCATGCTGGCGGGCTCGACCGGCTACACAACGGGAGCGGGCAACCTCGCCCCCCACGTGACCCTCGCCATGCACGCCGCCTTCGCCGCCGGGGCCTGGCAAGAGGGGATGCGCTACCAGCAGGCCCTGCTGCCATTGGAGGAATACCGCGCCCGCGAGCAAGACAGCTACAACATCAGCATGTTGAAGTGGGCTGTGCGACGGACGGGATTGAACTTCGGCCCAACGCGTCCGCCGCAACGGTCGTTGACTGCGGCCGATCAGCAGGCGATCGATCGGCTGACAGACGAATTGCTGGCCATTGAACAGCAACTGGCCGACGAAGCCCGCCGCGTGGGGCTGTCACACAACTGAGCCCAGATTGTGGGGGCGGAGTTGTCCAGCCCTCAAACGTCCCGAACTGCCAGTCACCGACAAGTTTGGTGAATCGGGGCAGCGACACCACCCGAGTCACCTCGGGTCGACGACGTCGCGAGACGCGTTCGCTCCGGTGCGCTTCGCTGCAGGGACCCAACCCGCGCGAGCCCATCGCGGCCAAATTTGGGTGACCTCAGAGTTGAGGTCGAGTTGAGGGGACTTCATCGCCAGCCCCAGACTGTTCGCGGCAGCGATGGCCACGCGGAATTCACGGCTTAGCCGCGGGCCCGAATGGTGGCCAGAGAGGCCTCGACTTGTACGCGGGCATCGCGGGCTTCGAGGATCGACTGGCGGAAGACGTCTGCCCGGGGTACTCCGGGCAGAACCCCCAGAGTCTCTCCCTTTTTGCCCACCAACCGAATGTCGGCGGCAGGGTAGAACGCCTGCCCGGCCTGTTGGTCGACCACGACCTCGGCAATTTCGTCGAGGGGAATCTTCTGGAACAGCTTGGGACCCAGCGCACTCTTGATTCGTACCGCGCGGTTGGTCAGTTGATAGACCTTGCCCAACGCCTTCTGCAGGAAGAACACCCCAGCCGCCAGGGGAGCCGTGGGGAGCGGAAACAACAGGTGCGACAGCTTGATGCCGCCGATGGGAATGGGAAGGCAGTCGTACAGAATTCCCAACAGCTTGCCAATTCCTGTGGCGGCAATCGACGGATAAACCGTCTGGATGAGTCCCTCGCTGGAGGCACTGACGCCGGAAATTGCCGAAGGCCGCTTGGTGAGCACAGACATTGTCGCTGGATCAAATTGCCAGGAACACCCGGGGGTGTCCCGCCATGGAACAACACTCCACCCTCCCCCGTCATGGCGAACCAGGTGTCCGCCCTGCCAGAGGGTCTCCCATGGCAAGATGCTAGTCGACCGGAACCGCTATTGCCAGACTGCACAGGGGACTCGACAGCCTTCCCAAAACCGGGGATGATGCGTTGCACCTCGCCTCCCCCGATCAGCACCAACCCCCAACTTCGCAGCCCTCCCGTCACCCCTTCCCCCCCCGGTGAGACCCTGCCCTGCGCGTGGCCTTCGGCGGCATCCTG
The DNA here is from genome assembly GCA_046318755.1 of Planctomycetaceae bacterium. GTDB lineage: Bacteria > Planctomycetota > Planctomycetia > Planctomycetales > Planctomycetaceae > UBA10511. The sequence goes on along the minus strand of JBKCTR010000675.1, from coordinate 3,558 downwards.
CACGAAACCAGCACTTTCGCCCCCACCCCCACGACTGTCCAAAAGTTTACCGAGGGGTTCGGCATTTACCGGGGAGCCGAGATTCTCGACCGGTTTCGGGGTTCCAACATCTGCACCGGGGGGTTCATCGCCGATCTCGAGCAGGCGGGGGCCACACTGCTCCCCTTGCTGTGGGCGTTTGCTTATCCCAGCGGTGTCATTCCCGCCGCCGACTATCGCCAGCTCCGCGACGAATTCCTGAACCGGTTGCGGGCCGCCATGGCCAGCCCGGGCGGAGTCGACGGCGTGCTGCTCGACCAGCATGGCGCGATGGTGGTCGAGGGAATTCCGGATGCCGACGGAGATTTTGTGGCGTCCGTCCGCGCGGTGGTTGGCCCCCAGACACCAGTGATGGTGACCTACGACCTGCACGGCAATCATTCGTGGCCCCGCTTCGCCGCCGCCACCGCCACTGTCGGTTTCGACACCTATCCTCACGTGGACATGGGGGAACGGGGAGTCGAGGCGTCGCAATTGCTGCGGCGCACCCTGCAGGGGGAGATTCAGCCGGTCACCGCGTTCCGGTCGCTTCCGATGTTCTGGAGTGCTCCTCGCCAGGTCACCGCGCACCCCCCGATGGATCAAGTGCTGGCCCGACTGCACGAGGTCGAACGCCGCCCGGGCATTCTTTCCGCCAGTGTCTCGACCGGGTTCCCCTGGGCCGACGTCCCCCACATGGGGTGCAGTGTCTGGGTGACCGCTGACCGGGATCAGTCCCTGGCCGAGGCAACGGTGCGGGAACTCGCCGACTGGCTTTGGGAACGACGGGCCACCTGGCAGGCCCCCCGGGTCTCGGTGACGTCGGCTCTCGATCAGGGAGAGGCGGCAGGACGTTACCCGATCATCCTGGCGGATCATGCCGACAACACCGGCGGTGGTGCCCCGGGCGAGTCGGTCGAAATCCTGCAAACCTTTCTCGATCGCCGGCTGCAAGATGCCGTGGTGTTGTACATCGTCGATCCCGAAGTGGTGGCCGAGGCACACCGGGCCGGCGTCGGCGCAACCCTGCAAACCCGGGTGGGGGGCAAATCGGATCCTGTCCAGGGTCCCCCCGTGCCAATGCGCGCAGTGGTGCGAGCGCTCAGCCAGGGAGAATTCGTCTACGACGGTCCAATGTATGCCGGGCTGACGGGCAATATGGGTCCCTCGGCGTGGCTGCAGCAAGACGGGGTCAGCGTGGTGGTGGTGACCAAGACCGAGCAGCCCTTGGGCCCCGCCTTCGCCAAGACCCTGGGAATCGACTGCCGCCACATGAAGTACATCGCGGTCAAATCGGCCGTCCATTTCCGCAATGCGTTCGAGCCCTTCGCGGGCAACATCTACAGCGTCGATGCCCGGGGAACTCATACCCACGATTTTCCCACTCTTGCGTACCGGCACCGCCCGCGGCCCATGTACCCGGTCGACGGCGAGGGCCCAACGCGGCTGGGATGAATTCCTGGGCCGCCGCAGCGCCGGCTCCCTCGGGCCAACACACCTCCGCCCCAACCAGTAACCCACGGCTCTCCCCGGGCCAGTTCCCTCCTTCTGACTGCTGAACCCTGCTGCCATGCCCGACGCTGCTGTGACCGTTTCGATTGCCGAGTTGCGGGACTTTGTGATCGCCGCGCTGCACCAGACCGGGCTGGGGGAGGCCGATTCGGCGACCACGGCCGACGCGCTGGTGGAAACCGATGCCCTGGGGGTCTTCACCCACGGGACCAAGCTGCTGGCGGGCTACCTGCGGAAGCTGCGGGGGGGTGGCTATCGTCCCGGCGCGACACCACGCATCGAACGGGAAGGGGCCAGTTGGGCCCTCATCGACGGAGAATCTGGCCTGGGACAGGTGGGGGGAGTGTTCGCCATCCACACCGCGCTGGCCAAGGCGCGTGAAACCGGCATGGCCTACGTCGGCCTGCGGAACACCGGGCACATCGGTGCCGCAGGTTATTACGCCACACTCGCGGCCCGGCAGGGAATGATTGCCCTGGTGACGGGGAACGACATTCCCAGCGTGGCGGCCCCTGGGTCGCGTGGTCCCGTGCTGGGCTCCAACCCCATTGCCTATGGCATTCCGCGCGGGACCGACGACCCGATCCTGCTCGACATGGCGACCGCGGCCGTGGCGGGGGGCAAAGTCTACGCGGCTCATCAGCGGGGAGAGCCAATCCCCCCCACCTGGCTGATTGGTCCCGACGGCCAACCCACGACCGATGGCAGTCTGTATCCGCAGCAGGCGTCACTGGCCCCGATGGCGGGACACAAGGGCTATGGATTTGGATTGTGGTGCGAGATTCTTTCGGCCGTGTTGCCCGGGGGACATCTCACCTGGCAGGTGGGAAGCTGGATGTTCGATGAACCCGCCCGCCCCTCCTGGCACAATGCGTCGTTCACGGTGTGGAACGTGGCAGCCATGACTTCGGAAGCGGAGTTTCAGCAGCGATTGAGACACCTCGTCGATGAGATTCACGCCGCCCCGACGGCGGACCGGGTCGAGCGTGTGCTGTTGCCCGGCGAGCGGGAATGGGAGCATCGACGACGGGCCGTGCGAAACGGCATTCCCCTGCCCGCCGATGTGCTCGCCAAGCTGCGCTCGATTTCCGAAGAAACCGGACTCTCTCCCGCCTGGCTGCGGAGTGCCTGAACAGCCACGGTTCCGCGATGACCACGGCGCTCTGCGTGTCGGGTCGCATCACCACGGGGGGGGGACGATCTCACACTCTCCGTCCCGATCGCTTACCCGAAGGAGATGATGTCCATCACGTATTTGCGAACCAGGTACAACCAGTAGAGCGCTGCGGCCAGGGCAAGCACGAGCAGCAACAGCCGTATCCGGCTGTTGCGTTGCTCTTCAGGCGTGCGGATCTTCCCTTCCAGCAGGTCGCGCAGTTCGGCCGTTGAGGGAAGGTCTTCGGCCGTCGGCCGCTGATCAATCTGGGCGACCCACCCTGCCAATTGCCCTTCATGTTCGGGAAGTCGGAACCGCAGTTCGTAGGGGTTGGAAGCAGCCTCTCTGGCGTTTTCCGAGTCTGGGTTTGCGGCGGCTTGCGACATCGTTGTCTAGGGCCTCCGATTGGGAGTCTGCAACGAGGTAATCCAGACAAACGGATGCCCGGCCTCGTCAATCAGCAGTTCGTACTTGCACAGGGCCTTCCCCAGAATGCGATCGTATGCCTGCGCCCAGGTGGTTCGGCGCAGCGGGAAGTCGACGTCGTGGCTGGCCAGATCAATCTCCTTCGCCCGCAGGTTGGGGCGATCCACCAGCACGGGAATGCCCGTGACCGCCGTGGAGGCGGCCAGCACTCCCTCGACATCAATCTCGGAAAAATGGATCTCACGGAAGACAAACAACGGCGGGGCGGCGTCGGCGGGAGCGATGTTGCGGTACCAGCCGATGGGCCAGACCTGCGCCGCCTCGGCGATCTCCACCCCCGCCAGCTCGCACGTGCCGCCGGGCCGGCGGCGGGGGCGGAACCCCAAGCCCACCTCGGCCAGCACCCGCGCCAGGGCCGTCCCCAGAATGCGATCGTATGCCTGCGC
>JBKCTR010000674.1:0-14508 GCA_046318755.1 Planctomycetaceae bacterium | reverse complement strand
CCGGCCCCCCGCCGGGCGTCCCAGACATCTCCCGCCGCGGGATCCCCCCGCAACGTCAGTCGGTGCAGCACGCCTTCCCGGTCCAAGACGACCTGGGGCTGCAGGTCGCCCGCGGGCAGCCGCACGACTTCAACGGTGGCTGCCGTTTGCGCGAGGGCGAGTCCCCCCGGAAGTGCACCGGCCACCGTCACTCCCCAAACCAGCAGATTTCGCAGCATTGCCAGGTCTCCTTGTTCCGCGTGACTGCCCCCTCCCCCAGGGCCTCAGTATACTGCTTCACGTTTCAAACACCCCACTGACCAACCACGAGGAACCCCGAGTGGATGTTTCGCTGATGGCCACCTGCCTGGGAGATGTGATGCGGCCCGACGCGGCGGTGGCGACCGTGCGTCTGCTGCGGCGACTGGGACTGACCGTGCACTTTCCCGAACGGCAGACCTGTTGCGGCCAGCCGTTCTACAACAGTGGTTTCATGGAGGGGGCGCGCGACCTGGCCCGGCATACCATCGAGGCGTTCGCCGACGGCCGCACCGTAGTGGTCCCCTCGGGCTCGTGTGCGGCGATGGTGCGAATCGAGTTCCCGCACCTGTTCCACGACGATGCCGTCTGGGGGCCCCGCGCCAAGGAACTGGCCGATCGGACTTTTGAACTCAGCGAGTTCCTGGTCAACAAATTGAAGGTCGTCGACGTCGGGGCGCGGTTCGAGGGGAAGGTGGCCTACCACTATGCCTGCCACCTGCGGGGACTGGGGTTGAAATCCGAGGCCGAGACGCTCATCCGCCATGTTCAGGGAGTCGAGTACCTGGCTCCGGAGAAGCAAGACACCTGTTGCGGGTTCGGCGGCTCGTTCGCCGTGCGGTATCCCCAGATCTCAGGCGCCATGGTCAACGAGAAGACCGCCTGTGTCGTGGCCACGGGAGCCGACGTGCTGGTCAGCACAGACACCGGCTGCCTCATGAACCTCGGCGGGGCCCTGCATCGACAGCAAAAGCCGATCCGCATTCTGCACTTGGCAGAACTGCTGGAATCCCGATAACACGATCGTTGGACATCTCCTGCGTTGGGTCTCCAACCGGGTGCAACGGCACATCGCCGACAACCGCGCCAAACACACGTCCCGGGGATTTTTTGGAGCCTCCGCTCGCGGGAAGCCGACCCAGAGATTAAGGGTTGGTCTTGCGCGAGGTGGACAGCATGTGGTTTGGATCCGACGACAGAATGGACGACCGTCACGACGACGATCTTCGTGACCGCGAATACCAGCGGCGTTTCGAAGATCGGTACCGGGACGAATATTGGTACGTCTCGCGGCAACCCCTGGCCTCGCTGCTGTTTGTGCTTCCTTTGCTGGCGGCCTACGAACTGGGGGCCCACTACATTCGCTCGGCTCCGGAAGAACCGGTCCGAAATGGGGCCGACTACTGGATTCGCAGCACCCTGCAGCAGTTCGGATTCGAACAGCCCTGGTTCCTTCCCGTGGTCCTCCTGATTGGCCTGTTGTTCTGGCAACTGGCTGGAGGTTACCGTTGGCGCGCCTCCGTGGGCACGATCTTCGGAATGCTCTGCGAGAGCGTGGTCTATGGACTCTGCCTGGTATTCCTGGGGGAGACGCAGTCGATCCTGGTCGACAAATACAACGCCTCTTACGAAATCGCCCCCACGGCGGCCATTGCCATTCCCTCGAGTGTCGAACTGACCCGCGCCATCAGCTTCCTGGGTGCCGGCATCTATGAGGAGTTGCTGTTCCGCGCCGCCTTGCTGCCGTTGATGTTCGGCCTGCTGCGGCTGTTTTTTGATCGCGGTCCCGCCATCTTCTGGGCGGTTGTGGGCTCGAGCCTGTTGTTCTCGTGGGCCCATTACATCGGGCCCGCCGGGGAAGCGTACGAGCCATTTGGCTTCGCCTTTCGGGCGATGGCAGGAATCTTCTTCGCCACGCTGATGGTCAACCGGGGACTGGGAATCACCGTGGGAGCGCACGCAGCGTATGATATCCTCGTGGGTCTGATGCTGCCGCAAAGCCTGCTGCAAACCTGGCTCACTCCCGGTTCCTGATTTGGCTTGCGCGGTGCGTCGCGCCATTCGCGGCGCTCGCCAGTTGCGACACAGCGAAACGCTTCGACTCCACGTGAACACACCAATGAGCGACTTTGAGTACCGGGTGGGACTGGGCCACGACACACATCGACTGGGACCCGATCGCGCGTTGATCCTGGGTGGCGTGAGGATCGAGCACGATCGTGGTCTGGTGGGGCACAGCGATGTCGATGTGCTGCTGCATGCCGTGACCGACGCCCTGCTGGGGGCGGCGGCACAGGGAGACATCGGCGAGCTCTTTCCCGACACCGATCCGGCCAACAAAGACCTCGACTCGCGGATTTTCCTCGACGCCGCCCTCGCCCGGGTGAGGCAACTTGGATGGGAACCGGTCAACCTCGACTGCACGCTGTTCGCGCAGCGTCCCAAACTCTCGGCCTACAAACCCACCATCGCCCGGCACCTCGCCCAATTGCTGGGTCTGCCGTCCGACTGCGTGAACATCAAGGCCAAGACGGGCGAGAGAGTGGGCCCGATTGGCCGCGAAGAGGCCATGTCGGCCGACGCCATCGTGCTGCTGCGCCGCCTGGTCTCGGCCCGCGATTGAAGCGACCGCAGGCCCCCCGCCAAGGCCAGCAGCCCGTTTATTCCCCCAATCGCCGCCGCGCAACCTGCGCCTGAAGCACCGCCTCCTCGACACTGTCGGCCAAGGCGGTCAGGTGCCCCATTTTTCGACCGGGGCGGGCCTCGGCCTTGCCATAGAGGTGCAGCTTGACCCGCGGATCCTGGCAGGCCGCGATCCAATTGGGCGGTTTGGGGAACCACAAATCTCCCAACAAATTCGCCATCGCGGCCGGGCGGACCTGTTCCACGGATCCCAAGGGCAGACCGCAGATCGACCGCACTTGCTGCTCGAACTGGCAACTCAGGCAGGCGTCGATGGTGAGATGCCCCGAATTGTGCGGACGGGGGGCCAGCTCGTTGATCAACAACTGCCCATCACGCCCCACGAAATACTCGACGCACAGCACCCCCACCACGTCCAGAGACTCCAGCACCCGGCGGGCCATCGCCTCCCCCTCCTGCTGCACCCGGGCAGGGACCCGCGCCGGGCAGACCGACAGGTCGAGAATGTGCCGGCTGTGGCTGTTCTCGATCATCGGGAACGACACGCACTCTCCCCCACGCCCCCGTACCGCCACCACAGACGCTTCGGCCGAAAAATCCACGAAGGCTTCCAGCACCGCCTCGTCGGTGGCCAGCTTTGACCAGGCACTCCCCGCCTCGTCGAGACGGTTGATCCGCACCTGCCCCTTGCCGTCGTAGCCCCACCCGGCGGTCTTCAAGATCGCCGGTGCCCCAAACTCGGCCAGCGCACTTTCCAGCTCGGCGAGCGTCGTCACCCGGCGAAATGGCGTCACCGGAAAACCCGACTGCGACAAAAACGTCTTTTCCCGCAGTCGATGCTGGGTAATGTGCAGGACCTGGCCACTTGGTCGGACGGGAACCAGCGCCCCGGCCGCTTCAGCCGTCGCCGCCGGAACATTCTCGAATTCAAACGTGACCACCGACACCTGCGAGGCGAATTCACGCACTGCAGAGAGATCGTCGTACGACGCCGTCACTTCCCGGTCGGCAACCTGTCCGGTGGGCGTATCGCTGTCGGGAGAGAAGGTGTGAACCCGATAGCCCAGCCGGCGGGCGGCAATGGCGAACATTCGCCCCAGTTGCCCACTTCCCAAAACCCCGATTGTGGCTCCCGGGAGAATGGGTTCGAAGTCGGTGCGCGCGGTCGAGAGGTTCATGGCAGTTGAGCCTCCAGCACGGTGCGGGTCTGATCGTCGGCGAACTGCTGCAGTCGGTTCCGCAGCGACGGATCATTCCCCGCCAGCATCCGAACGGCCAACAACGCCGCATTGATGGCGCCGGCCTTGCCAATCGCCATGGTCCCCACGGGCACACCCCCGGGCATCTGCACAATCGACAACAATGAATCGAGCCCCTGCAAGGCATGACTCTGCACCGGAACCCCCAACCCGGGCAGGAGGGTGAAAGACGCCGTCATGCCGGGCAGATGTGCCGCCCCGCCAGCCCCCGCGATCAAGATCTTCAGCCCCCGGCTCTCGGCCGACTGGGCGTAGTCGCGCATCCAGTCGGGAGTACGATGTGCCGACACCACCCGGCATTCGTGAGAAACCCCCAGTTTTTCGAGGGTCTGGGCGGCATGCTGCATGGTCTCCCAGTCAGACGTGCTGCCCATGATGATGCCCACGAGGGGCACGGGAGGACGAAATTCGGGAGTGTCGGGCATTCCGGGCCGGGCAAAAATCGGGAGAGACAAATTCGAGAACCGCAGTGAGGGTACAAAATGCCGGGCGGCTTTTCAAAAACGTCGGGCCAGAGAACGCCATGTCCCACCTTCCCAGGTGTGCCGTTCCCTATTCAGGACCCCTCCCCTCCCGAGATCGCGCCTCACCCCAGCGAAGAACGACACAGCGTGAAATGTCCTCAGTGCAGCCTGGCTCGTGTCTGGCAGACGGGGCGAGCTTCAGATACGATGCATGCATGGACACTGATGTGAACCTGTTCTCCCGGCTTTCGTCCAACATGTCGAGTGGTGCCGCTGTTCTGCGTGGTGCGACCCTCTGGGTTCTGGGGTGGGGCTGGCTGGGGATCGGCCTGGCCTGGGGACAGGCCGACGCCGATCCTCCCCGCTCGGCCCCCTCCGATCGAGCGGCGGCCGAAGACTTTTTCGAGAGCAAGATCCGCCCGATCCTCATCGACCGCTGCCTGGAATGCCACGGGGCGGAGAAGGCGAAGGCCGGTCTGCGGCTCGATACCGGCCCCCACGCCCTGGCAGGGGGCGACAGTGGTGCGGCCATCGTGCCGGGAAAGCCAGATGAAAGCCTGTTGATTCAGGTGGTGAGATATACGGGGGACCTGAAGATGCCTCCGCGGTCGAAACTGCCTGATGCCGAGATCGCCCTGCTGGCCGATTGGGTCAAACAGGGTGCCATCTGGCCCCAGTCCAAGACCGACACCAGTCCCGCCGGTGCCGCCCGCAACACGGGAAGCATTACCGAAGACGATCGACGGTTTTGGGCCTTTCAGATTCCCGAGACACCGTCACTGCCCAGCAATCGGAATGCCACCTGGGCCAGGGATCCCATTGATCGGTTTGTCTTGGCGGGCCTCGAGCAAGCGAACCTGACGCCTGCTCCACAGGCCGATCGGCGCACGCTGATCCGCCGGGCCACCTTGGACCTGCATGGAGTTCCTCCCACACCGCAGGAAATCAACGATTTTCTGAATGATGAATCGCCATTGGCCTTTGAGCGGGTGGTCGACCGCCTGCTGGCCTCGCCCCGGTATGGCGAGCGGTTCGGCCGACATTGGCTCGACGTTGTGCGTTATGCCGACTCAAACGGCCTCGATGAAAATCTCGCCTACGCCAACGCCTTCCGCTATCGCGACTATGTGGTTCACGCATTGAACGCAGACAAACCGTTCGACCAGTTTCTGCACGAGCAGTTGGCGGGCGACCTGCTGCCCCCCACTGGTCGCGTGGATGACCAACTCGAGCGGACCATCGCCACCGGGTTTCTGTCGCTGGGGGCCAAGATGCTGGCCGAGGATGACCCGGTCAAAATGCAGATGGACATCATCGACGAGCAGGTCGACACGCTGTGCCGGGCGGTGCTGGGTTTGACAATGGGGTGTGCCCGTTGCCACGACCACAAGTTCGATCCCCTGACGCAGGACGATTACTATTCTCTCGCGGGCATCTTCAAAAGCACGAAGACCATGGAGAATTTCTCGGTGGTGGCCCGCTGGCAAGAGTTGCCGCTGGCAGCCCCCGAGGTGGTTGCGGCCCGCACAGCGCAGCAGCAGCGGATCGATCAGGTGAAGGGCCGCATCGCCCAGGCGGTTCAAGCTGAGTCGTCGGCAGTCCTGGGCCGGGCGCGGCGCAGTGTGGGCGATCTCTTGCTGGCGGCCGAAGCCCAGGCACGTCTCGACACCCTGTTGGCCCGAGTTCAGAGCGCGGGCCCTCCCCTCGGCCAACCGGCGCCCGAGGGGGCCCTGCTGATCGAGGCCGAAGACTTCGCTCGCGGGAATGTCAACAAAGACCGTGATGGCTATGGGAAGGGGATCGGCGTGCTGGTGAACGCCGGCCAAACCCCCAACTTTGTCGAATACGACCTGCAGATCCCACGGGCCGGGGTCTACCAGATCGAGCTGCGTTACGCCGCGGCGGCGAGCCGTCCCAACCGGCTGAGCCTTGGCCCGCAATTGGTGCGGGGAGACGCGGCGGGAAAAGTCACCGGATCGTGGAATCCAGACACTCAGACCTGGTTTGTGGAGGGTGTGGTCGCCCTGGAAGCAGGACCGATTGTTCTGCGTATCGAAAACCCCGGTCCCTTTCCCCACATCGACAAGTTGCTGTTGGCTCCCGTCCGGAATGATCAGGCCCGGCCTGACGAGTTTCAAAACGCGTTGAAAGAATTTGTGCATCTGAGGCAACGCCCCCTGGTGGCGGGTTTTCTCAAACCCATGATGCAGGAGTTGGCGACCCACAAAGACAAACCCGAATCGCTCTGGGCCACCTGGCACGAGTTCGCCGCCCGCGAGCGGGGCGAATCCCCCCCCGCTCCCCGAACCGAAGGCTTGGGAGGCAAGATTCGCGAGCGTCTGCTGGCGGCCCCCACTCCGTCTTCGCTGACCGAGTTGGCCGCCCGCTATCAGCAATTGGGCATCGAGGCAACGGCCCGCTGGGAAGAACTGCAGTCGCGCGAGGCGACCCGCTCTCTGACCAGCCTGGGAGATGAAGTCCTCGAAGCCTTCCGACAGCCGCTGTTTTCAGCCGAGGGCCCGCTGAAGCCCCCGGCCCAGGTCGAAGAACTCTTCCCGGAAGCGATCCGGCAGGAATTGATGGCCCAGCGCCAAGAACAGAAAACGCTGGAAGAGTCGCTGCCGAAGTTTCCCGAGGCGATGGGGGTCACCGACGGCAAGCCCGAGAACCTGCGGGTGCACCTGCGTGGCAGCCACCTGAACCTGGGCGCCGAGACCACCCGGCGATTTCCCCAGGTCTTCCCGAACTCGGCCGACAGGGGCGTCAATGCCAGCCAGTCGGGACGTCTCGAACTGGCCCAGTGGCTGACCGACCGCCGGAATCCGCTGACGGCCCGGGTGACTGTGAACCGGGTCTGGCAATGGCATTTTGGGGAGGCCCTGGTGCGCTCCCCGGACAATTTCGGACGACTGGGAGAACGCCCCACCCACCCCGAATTGCTCGACTTTCTGGCTGTCCGTCTTCAGGAACAGGGTTGGTCGCTGAAGACCCTGCACCGCCAGATTCTGCTCTCTTCCACCTGGCAGATGAGCACCCGTTTCCATCCCGAAGCGGCCGAGAAAGATCCCGAAAACCGTCTCTGGTGGCGGTTCAACCGCCGCCGTCTCGAAGCCGAGGCCCTGCGCGACTCGATTCTGGCCGTGGCGGGAACCCTCGACTCGAACATGGGGGGCACCCTGCTCCCGACTCCCAACCGTGCGTATGTCACCAGCACGGCGAACATCAATCCCGTGGTCTACGACCCGCCGCGCAGGTCGCTCTATCTGCCGGTGGTGCGCAGTGCCCTGTACGACGTCTTTCAGGCTTTCGACTTTGCCGATCCCAGCGTGCAGAGCGGCCGGCGCGACACCACCACGGTGGCTCCCCAGGCGCTGTTTCTCATGAACAGCGACCTCGTGCTCAAGCAGACCCATGAACTGGCCCGCCAACTGCTGGCCCCGCCCGCTCGAACCGACTCCGATCGCGTGGTCGAGCTGTACCAGCGGACGCTGGGTCGTCCACCGCGCACGTTGGAAATCGAGCGTGGCCTGGGTTTTGTGCGGCGTTACGGGCAGGCAGCAACCAGCTCCGCTCCGGCAGAATCGAGCGCCGCGGCGACTGCGCCGGGCCTCCCGGCCGAACGGGCCTGGCAGGCACTCTGCCGGGCCGTGTTGGCCTCCAATGAATTCATCTACGGGGAGTAGTCCGATGTCCCGAACCTGGTGTTTCGATGAAGAGCGGGCCGTCTCGCGGCGATCGCTGCTGCGTCAGGCAGCGGCGGGCTTCGGCGGTCTCGCCCTCGCCGGTCTGACGGCCGAGCCGGCCCAGGCGAGCGGGTCGGCCAACCCTCTGGCCCCCCGCGATCCCCCCGTCGCCCCCACCGCCAAGCGGGTGATCTTTCTGTTCATGCACGGCGGTCCGTCGCAGGTCGACACCTTCGACTACAAACCGCTGCTCGAGCGCGATCATGGCAAGCCTCTCCCGTTTGCCAAGCCGCGGGTCTTTTCTTCGGCCACGGGCAACCTGCTGAAATCGCCGTTCAAATTCCAGCAGCATGGCCAGTCGGGGGCGTGGGTCAGCGAACTGTTTCCGCAGGTCGCCCGGCATGTCGACAAATTGTGCATCATCAACTCGATGCATGGCTCGAACTCGCGTCACGGGGGGGCGCTGCTGGAACTGCATACGGGCAGCGATACCTTCGTGCGCCCCAGCATGGGTTCGTGGATTACTTACGGGCTGGGAACCGAGAATCAGGACCTGCCGGGGTTCATCACCATCTGCCCCACACTGACGCATGGCGGGGTGAACGCCTACAGTTCGGCGTTTCTGCCAGCGGTCTACCAGGGAACTCCCCTGGGAAACGCCAGCATTCCCTCGGACCGCGCGAAAATTCCCTTCATCGAAAACGCCGAGGGGACGGCGCGACACCTGCAGCGGATGGAGCTCGACCTGCTGCACGAGATCAACGTGGAGCGGCAGAGCGAGACCGGCCCCGACACCGCGCTCGAAGCCCGCATCAACTCGTTTGAACTGGCGTTCCGCATGCAGTCTGCGGCCCCCGAGCTGCAGGACCTGTCGGGCGAAAGCGAGACAATCCAGCAACTCTACGGCCTCGACAAGCCACAGACGGCGAACTTCGGGCGCCAGTGCCTGATGGCGCGTCGATTCATCGAGCGCGGGGTTCGTTTCGTGCAATGCACGCACAGTTACAAGTGGGACCAGCACGGAGGACTGCGGGCCGACCACACCAAGAACGCCCTGGAGGTCGACCAGCCCATCGCCGCCCTGCTGGCCGACCTGGCGAGCCGCGGGCTACTGGAAGACACGCTGGTGCTGTGGGGGGGCGAATTTGGGCGCACCCCGGTGGCCCAGGGAGACGACGGTCGCGACCACAACCCCCAGGGCTACACCATGTGGCTCGCGGGAGGGGGGGCGAAACCCGGGTTGATTTACGGCAAGACCGATGACTACGGCTATTACTCGGTCGAGAACAAGGTCCATCTGCACGACCTGCACGCCACCATGCTGCACATGCTGGGGTTCGATCACACCCGGCTGACCTACCGATTCGCCGGCCGCGATTTCCGCTTGACCGACGTCCACGGTGAGGTGGTGCACGACCTGCTGGCTTAGCCGGGTGGCCGGCGCCCAGCGAACAACGTCGCCGGCCCGAATTCGCTCTGGCCAAAGAATTCGTGGGGCGCTCACGAACAACGGTCGCTTGGTGGCGGCGGGGGTGCACTCCCGGTGTTGAGAGGCTAAAACCTACCCAGACGGCGATCTGTCAGCCGTCTGGGGCCTTGACTGGCCCACCCAACCGGTTCGTTGATTGTGCTGGCTGGTTTCCCGGCTGGTCGATTCTCCCGACGGCAGCGGGGCAATGGCGTGTTGCCCCCGTTGCATCCGACGTTCATTCCACCCCGTGAGGTTGCACTTTCATGCTTGCACGCGTTCGATTTGGTGGTGCCTGTTTGGCTCGCAAAGCCCTCTCCTGGAGCCTGGTGACGGCGTTTGTCGTGGCTTCCGCGGCCTCGGCCGCGCGGGCTGAGGACCCTTGGATTGTATTGCCCGGCAAAAGCGGCCCGGGCCAAGGCAAGCATGTCGTGCTGATCAGTGGCGATGAAGAGTATCGCTCTGAAGAGACCCTCCCGGCCCTCGCCAAGATTCTCTCGGAGCGTCATGGGTTCAAGTGCACGGTGCTGTTCGCCATCGACCCCGCCACCGGGACGATCAATCCGAACCAGTCGAACAACATCCCCGGGCTCGAAGCCCTGAAGACCGCCGACCTGGCGGTGATCTTTCTGCGGTTCCGCAGCCTCCCCGATGATCAGATGCAGCACCTCGTCGACTATGTCGAGTCGGGCAAACCGATCATTGGCATCCGCACTGCGACCCACGCCTTCAATTTCCAGGGGGAATCGAAATTCAAGAAGTACACCTGGACCCACAAGGGAGACAATTTCGACGGGGGATTCGGTCGGCAGGTGCTGGGTGAGACGTGGATCAGCCATCATGGCAATCATGGCAGCGAGAGCACCCGCGGAATCGTGGCCCCGGGCCAGGAACAGCACCCCATCCTGCGAGGCATCAAGAGCGGAGACGTCTGGGGACCGACCGACGTGTATGGCGTGCGCCTGCCGCTGCCCGGAGACAGCCAGCCCCTGCTGCTGGGAGCTGTGCTGACCGGTATGAAGTTTGACGATCCCCCCGTCGAGGGAGACAAGAACAAGCCCATGATGCCGATCGCCTGGGTCAAGTCGTACACCGGAACCGCCGGGAAGAAGGCGCGGATCTTGACCTACACCATCGGTGCCTCGACCGACTTTTCCAACGAAGGTGTCCGTCGGCTGCTGGTCAACGCCAGTTATTGGTGCACTGGGCTGGAAGACAAGATTCCCGAGAAGTCGAACGTCGACCTGGTGGGGGACTTCAAGCCTCTCCCCTTCAAATTCAATGGTGCGAAGCTGGGTGTCAAGCCCGCGGAATTGCTGAAGTGAGCGGTCGTTGATGCTGACGATCCTGAAGAACATCGCCTGGATCGTGCTCCCGATTCTGGGGCATGCCCTCTTCTGGATCGGGATGATCAATCGGGTGCATGGGCTGCGGCTGCGGCACCGCGTGGTGCTGCCGCTGCAGCTCTTCCATTTTGCCTGGGTTCCTCTCGCCAGCCTGGCTTGGGTTTGGGCCGTTGGCTGGCACGGCCCCCAACTGTTGTTCGGCGGCAATCCTGCCCATCTTGCCTGGCCGGCGCGGTGGGGCGGACTGGCGTTCATGGCCGTGGCCCTGCTGGGGCTGCTGCGTTGGGTGGCCCTGGCGCTGCGGCCCCCTGCCCGGCAGATCGTGTCCGAGCGGCGCGAACTGCGGCATCCCGATCGCGAATTGGTCTCCTCTCCCATCGACAGGCAAGCCCGGGGAGCGTGGTGGCTGTCGATTCCGGGAAATGAGATCCTGTCGCTCGAGATCATCGAGCTCGAACTGACTCTCCCCCGGCTGCCACCCGCCTGGGAGGGCTTGCGCATCCTGCACCTGAGTGACCTCCACTTCACCGGTGCGGTGACGCTCCCCTTTTACGCACGGGTGTTCGAACTGGCCCGACAGCACCCCTGCGACCTGGTGGTCTTCACGGGAGACCTGCTGGATGACCCCGGCCTGCACACTTGGATCGGCCCCACCCTGGGGAGTCTCACGGCCCCTCTCGGCTGCTTTTATCTGCTCGGCAATCACGATTGGGAATGGGGAGACGTCGACAGGTCCCGCCAAGTGCTCGACAGCTTCGGCTGGCAGAATGTCGGTGGCCAGACGAGGCGGCTTGTCTGGCGCGGCCAGCCAATCGTGCTGGCCGGGGATGAACGCCCCTGGTGGGGCCCGGGGCCGAATTGGTCCCTCGCCGAACCAGGAGATTTCCGGCTGCTGTTGTCCCACACGCCCGACAATCTGCCGTCCGCTCGTCGGGCTGGTGTCGATCTGATGTTGGCGGGTCATACCCATGGGGGACAGGCCTGCCTGCCAGTGGTGGGGCCGGTCTATTCACCCAGCCTGTTGGGGGTGAAGTACGCCGGGGGCACATTTGACTGCCAGCCCACGCTGTTGCGGGTCAGCCGGGGAGTGGGGGGCATGTATCCCTGGCGCTGGAACTGCCGACCAGAAATCACCTATCTGACGCTGCGGACCATGGCTCACCCCCACCTGCGAGCGGACCAGGCGAAGAGCGGTCCCGGCTGACGATCCGAAAGACTCTTCGGGATCGACAGCGCTCTCGATCGCGCCTGGCGGCGGAAAATCCCCCAACCGATTTGTCGCGTCCAAAATCGGCATCAACACCGCTACCCGAATCGACTTGGCAGCGTCTACAATAATCGTCTCGCCCAGACGTCGGTCCACCTTCGTCCCCGAGATTCCGATCCGTCATCCTCAAGTTCCAGAGCGGCATGGGGCTCTACGACCGCGAGTATTATCGAGACGACCAGTCCTTCTCCGACTACTGGGCGGTGGGGGGCTCGGTCTGTCGCCAAATCGTGGTGGTGACAGGGGTCATCTACCTGCTGCAAGCCCTCTCCGGGTCTCGGGAACTGGCCGAGAGTCCCATCACCTCCTGGCTGGAATTCACTGTCCGCGAGGCGTTTGGGAAACTGCAGATCTGGCGGCTCGTGAGCTATGCGTTCGTCCACGACGAAAGCTCGCTCTGGCATGTTGTGGGCAACATGCTGATGCTGTGGTTCTTCGGACGCGATGTCGAAGCCATTTATGGAAGCCGCGAGTTTCTGCGGTTCTACCTCGCAGCGGCCGTGTTCGCCGTTTTGGTCCAGGCGGGTGTGGGCTTGGTGGCGCAACAGGGGGACGTCCCCGTGGTGGGTGCTTCGGGAGCCGTCCTGGGGGTCATGATGCTCTACGCCGCCCACTTTCCCCGCCGGAGGGTGTACATTTTTGGAATCCTGCCAATTGAAGTTCGTTGGTTGGTGCTGATCTGTGTGGGCTACAACCTGCTGCCAGTGCTGAACGTTCTGGCGACGCGGCAGCCCACAGGCATGGTCGCGTATGGAGCCCATCTGGGCGGACTGGCGTTTGGCTGGCTGTATCACCATTTCGATTTGCGGGGCCGTCTCTGGGGATGGTTCGATCGCCGGACTTGGGGCCGTCAGAAGCGCCAAAATGAAACCCTGCGGTCGGGGAATCTCAAGGTCCACCGCCCCGAGGAAACCACCTACCAGCCCGACTTCGACACCGAGTCGGAAGAGGATTTCAAGGAGCGGGTGGATGATATCCTCCGCAAGATCTCCGCCCAGGGCGAGGCGTCGCTCACCAAGCGCGAGCGCGCCGTACTGACCGAAGCCGCCCAGCGGTTCAAACGCGGGCGTTAATCCTCCCCGCCTGCTCCTGCGGAATCGGCTCGTCGGTGGGCCTCCGTTCCCAATCCCTGCCTGTTCCCTTCGCTGACCCATGGCTGAAACCCGAGACCAGATCCTGAACCGGCTGCGGGCCAAAGTGGCCGCTGGACAACCCATCGTGGGAGGCGGTGCCGGCACAGGACTCTCGGCCAAACTGTCAGAAGCGGGGGGCATCGACCTGCTGGTCATCTACAACTCGGGACGTTTCCGAATGGCGGGCCGTGGCTCGCTGGCGGGAATGCTGCCCTATGGCGATGCCAATGCGATCGTCATGGAGATGGCCCGGGAGGTGTTGCCAGTCGCCCGCAAGACTCCTGTCTTGGCCGGCGTTTGTGGCACCGATCCATTCCGGCTCATGCCGGTCTTCCTGAAGCAGGTGCAGGCGGAGGGCTTCGCCGGGGTGCAGAACTTCCCCACCGTCGGTCTCTTCGACGGTGTGATGCGGGTCAACCTGGAAGAAACCGGGATGGGGTTCGGGCTCGAGGTCGACATGATTCGCCTCGCGGCCGAGATGGGTCTGCTGACCACCCCCTACTGCTTCAATCCCGACGAGGCGGCCGCCATGGCCGGGGCCGGGTGCGACATCCTCATTCCTCACCTCGGATTGACCACCAAAGGGATGATCGGTGCCCAGACCGCAGTCGATTTGCCCGAGGGAGCTCGCCGGGTGCAGGCCATGCGCGACGCCGCCGTGCGGATCAAGCCCGACCTGCTGGTGCTGTGTCATGGAGGTCCCATCGCCGAACCAGCCGACGCCCAGTACATCCTCGACCACACCGAGGGGATCGTCGGTTTCTACGGAGCCAGTTCGATGGAACGATTGCCGGTCGAACCGGCCATCACCGGCCGGGTCCAGGAGTTCACGCGCCTGAAGCTCGGCCCGACCGCTCGCCACTGACATCACTCTCTGTCCACACTCTGACGCGAATTTGCAGTTCTCATGCCCCAATACAAACAACTGATGCTGTTGCGTTTTCCTCCGACCACTGATCGGGAAGATTTGGCGACCGTCTTTGAGTCTTACGATGATTTGCCCTCGCAGGCCTATGGCGTGGTTGAGGTTTCCGCGGGGCCCTACACCAGCCCCGAGGGGCTCAACAAAGGGTACACCCATGCGATTGTCATCACGTTTGCCGATGAAACCGCCCGGGATGCCTTCTTAGAGCACCCCGTTCACGAACAGCTCCGCCAACGCCTGACCCCTCTCTTGTCGGGCGGTCTGGCCGACCTGCTGGTGTTCGACTTCAAAGATTGCAATCG
>JBKCTR010000673.1:0-5467 GCA_046318755.1 Planctomycetaceae bacterium | reverse complement strand
CCGTGGGGTCTGGCAACTGCATCGCCGAGGTCCCCTCGGGCAGACCCGAGTAGCTCTGGCTGGTGGCGGTCACCTGGTGCAGGCCGTCGTACAACACCTCGGCCTTCAGACGGCGGGGGTAGTACCGCGAGAAGTTCTGCTTGTCTTTGAGGTTGTAGTCGTTCGGCAGCGAGCTGAGCTGATAGGTGGTCGACTTGCAGATCGTCCGCACCAGTTGCTTGAGGTCAAACCCGCTCTCGATGAAGTAGTTCGCCAGAGCCTTGATCAGCTCGGGATTCGACGGCGGGTTGGTCTCCCGCATGTCGTCCTCGGGCTCGACAATGCCCCGGTCGAAGAAGTGCTTCCAATAGCGGTTGACCAGCGAGTAGGCGAAGAATTTGTTCTCCTTCGACGACATCCAGTCGACCAGATAGTGTCGGGGGTCACGGTCGGCGGCGATATCCAGCGCGGGAGCCCCCAGACCGGTCGGCTTCAGGGCCTTGTTGCTGCGGGGATTCGTGGCCGACGCCTGACCATCGTTGTGGAAGATTCGCTGTTCGCGGGGGTTCGCCCCGTTCTTGCGACCCACGCGGCTGAAGAACGCCGAGAAGCCGTAGTAGTCGTCCTGGCTCCACTTCTCAAACGGGTGGTGGTGGCAGCGGGCACATTGAATCCGCAGCCCCAGGAACAACTGGGCGGTGTCTTCCACCTGTTCGTTGATCTGGGCCACTTCGCGGTACCACGTCACCGTGGGGTTGGTCGTCACGTCGCCGGCGGCGGTCAGCACTTCGCGGACCATCTGGTCATAGGGACGGTTCTCGTACAGCGAGTCCCGGATCCAGTTGTAGAACTCGTAGGTGCCGCGGGTGTCGGTCGGCTGCTTCCGCTTGTTTCGCAGCACCATGTTCCACTTGTTCGCGAACAGGTCGGCGTACTCGGGGCTGTCGACCAGGCGATCCACCAGGGCGTCGCGCTTGTTCGAATCGGTGCTCGCGACAAAGTCGCGCACTTCCTGCTCGGACGGCAGACGTCCCGTGATGTCGATCGTCACCCGGCGGATGAAGGTCGAATCATCGGACACCGGCGACGCGGGAATGCCCAGCAGCTTCAGCTTGTTGAAGACCGCGGTGTCAATGAAGTTCTTCTCGGCAGGCAGGGTGCCCAACTCGGCTCCCAGAGGAACGGTCGCCCGGAAGGTCGATACCTGGCCCTGGTAGCGGGCCATCACCGCGACTTCACCCGAAAGGTCGAGCGTCTTCACCAGACCGGCGGTGGTCACTTCGGCCATCTCGGTGTCATTGGGTTCATAGAGCGCCATCTGGGTCACATCTTCGGTGGTGCCGTCGCTGTAGACCGCCATGGTGGTGATCTGCTGGTCGGCTCCCCGATCCATGATCCGGCCCTCGGGCAGGCACTTGATGCCCACCACGATGGGATCCTTCTCGGAGCCATAAGGCATGCCCTGCTCGATCCAACGGGACACAATCCGGAACTCGTAACTGTCTTGTTCCATCCGCTTGCCGCCACCATGGGGCGATCTGCCAATCGCCTTGTTCAGCAGCAGGCTCTGCGACGGGGACGAAACCGACAGCCGACGCCCCTTCGCCTCTTTCACCAGAAACTCATAGTCTTCGTCGGGATAGAACCCCAACAGCGAGAGCTTGAACCCGTTCTGGCCGCTGGATTTTCCGTGGCAGCCACCACCATTGCACCCCAGCTTGGTGAAGATGGGGACAATCTGGTTGGTGAAGTTGATGGGAAGCTCATTCGCCAGACCCGTGACAGTCACCTTCAGCGAGGCCTTGGTGCCAGCCGGATCGGTCGCATGGACCGTCGCCACGCCGTCGGCTACGGGAGTCAGCATGCCCTGGGGATCAATCGCCACGATGCCGGCTGGTTCCGCGGCGAAACTCACCTTGCGGGTGTGATCGCGCAACTGACCAGAGCTATAAACCCCGGTGACGTACAACTGCTGCCGGGCATCACGCCCGCGAACCGTCACCCCCTGTTCATTCACATTGGGCTCGATCCGCAACCCGGTCAACGTGCCGGGGTCTCCCAGTCCCTTGGGCTTGGCGGGCTCGGCCTGTGCGGCCGTCGCCAAAACGCTCAAGGCGAACACTGCCATCCACTTCCACGACTTGGCCATCGTGCGTTCTCCGGGTTCGAACCATCCTGCGGGGGCGGGTCACCGCGTCAGTCGATCGGTGCGATCGACCCCCCTGTCACGCGGTGATCGGTTGGGCTGGAGCTGACTCAGAAAGCATTGTGCGTCCCGCACAAACCCTTCCTGAAAATGATCGCCGCGCACACCTGCGCAGCATCACAGCTTCCAACATCGTATCAACCATTGTTTGAGCGTCAAGGGATCGGCAGCGGTTGGAGGCGGAGTAGGGCCCAGCCAAACGCTGTCGCTGGTGACTGTTCTGCCGATCGTGACACCTGCCGCAAGAACGCCGCCATCGTCCGGCTGTCCGGTGCTGCCTTCTCA
The DNA here is from genome assembly GCA_046318755.1 of Planctomycetaceae bacterium. Taxonomy (GTDB): domain Bacteria; phylum Planctomycetota; class Planctomycetia; order Planctomycetales; family Planctomycetaceae; genus UBA10511. The sequence goes on along the minus strand of JBKCTR010000673.1, from coordinate 2,997 downwards.
CCCCAACCCGTGGATTGCCGGGGACTGGTGGCACCCGGCCCAAGCAAGGCTCGACAGACGGCAATTCCCCTCCGATCCACCGCGGCATCGACTAGCGGCCAACGTCCGTTTTCGAAGAAACCAGGCGATACCAGGCCAGCTCACCCCGCTGGTACTTGAACGACGGGCCCGCCGACTCCAACCAGCGGGGCACCCCACCCCCGCGGGGCGCTTCGGGGGGAAACCACACCAGAATCGTCTCCCCTTCGTCCAAATCAAGAGCGGGGGGGGGCGTGAGATGCGAGTCGGGACCGGCGAAGCGGTTCCAGTCGACGACTTTCGCGGTCGTCAACTCGGTCCACAGACTGCGGGCCCCATAGGCGATTTCCAAAGGAATTCGCTCCCGGGGGCCCATCAGGTGCACCCCCTGCTTCCCATCCACCTGCCGCAGCCAGTTCCGCAGATCCAGAAAGTCGCGCTCGGCACCTCGATCGCGCGGCACCAGGTGGCTGACTCCCCACAAGACGCCCCCCCCTCCCAACACGCCGCAGGCGGTCAGCAGCAGCCCCTGCACGACCCGATCGGCCGGCTGCCGCCCCAGCCGGCGCCAGACCAGTCCCACCAACAGCAACCATCCGGTCACGGCCAGCAGCACCAGCAACTGCAGCCCCATCCCCCGCGAGGTCACTTCGAGAAACCGCCAGACCACCAAGCCTCCCCACCGCCAGGCGACCCAACCCCCCAGGACCGCCAGAACTGTGCCCCGCGCCAGTTCCCGCCATCCCACCCGGCGGTCCATCAACCGCACCGCTCCCGCCGAGCCCACCGCCACAATCGGTGCCAACAAGAACAGCCGCAGACCCTCCACTCCCCAGACCTCTTCCCGAAGACCGGTCGACCCGGGCCCCAGCACCAGCAAGGCCCCGGCCGATGCGAGGGCGACCGAGCGTCCCAGAGGCGAGATCGCCCCCCGCCCCCGCTGAGAAGAGAGCTGCACTGGGGACTTTCGATCGGCGGCCAACAGACACCACGGGACCAGCAGCCAAAGCAGATAGGCACTTCCCAGCAAGCGACTCGCTGCGCTGCGCACGAGCCCGGACCATTCCTGTTCGTCCGTCGACAGGCTCGTCGCCACGGTGGGCACCGCCTGCTGCACGAGCTGTGGAATCTCTCCCAGCCACCAGCCTCCCACGAAGAGGCCCACGGCGAACCATAACAGTCCCCCCCAAACCCGGGCCCAACCCCCTGGTCCCAGCCGCACGTCGGCAGCCGCCTGTCCCGCCAGGGCCCACTTCCAACCCACGGTGGTCCCCCATATCAACACGGCCGCCAACAGCATCGCTCCCACCCCGGCTGCGGGGGATGCCAGCAGGCTGCCCCCCAGGGCCAGCCCCCCCGCCCACCGACGCCAGGACCAGGCGACCGATCCCTGTTGCCAGTCTTCCAGCAACCAGACCAAAGACAGTAGGGCCAGGCCCGCTCCCAGCGGGGCGGGCCCCAGGTGCATCGACTGGGCGACCGTCAAGGGATTGCTCGCCAGGAACACCGCCCCCCCCCACGCCCCCCGGCCACCGCTGGCCAATCGCGCCAGCGTCGCCCCCGCCCACACAAACAACCCCACCCCCACCGCGGTGGCCAGGGGAAACACCAGCAGCGAGGCGGGGTGCAACAGCTTCATCAACCCCGCGAGGCACCAACTCAGCAGGGGGGGCTGCCCCGCCAGGGAGGTTCCGGCGGCCGGGTCGAGCCAGGCTCCGCTGTGGCCGGCCTGCCAGACATTCAGCGCCGCCAAACCCTGCGCCCCTTCCGATGCCGAGAACGGCTGCCAGGCGGCGATCAGCAACGGGGGCACCAAAGCCAACAGCGTCACCAGCGGGCGCATGGCCGCGGCTTTGCGCAGAGTCACAAACAATGGCTGGGCCGGTCGTTCCGCGAGCTTTTGCAGCGTGGCGGAATCGAGCGGGGACCGGGAGGCGAGAGGGGCCGGCATGGGGATTCGTTCGGCGGCGTGTCAGGCCGATCCCGTGGCTTCCGCCCGCAGCTGCTCGCGTTTCCAGGCGATCACATCGTCGAGAATCGGTCCCAACGCCAGACTGGGGCAAAACCCCAGGGCATTCCGCAGCTTGGAAACATCGGGTACCCGTCGCCGCACGTCTTCGAAATTGCTTCCGTAAACTCCGGAATACGACATGTATTCGATGGTCGAGCGGCCTCCGGTGCGGGCAATCACTTCATCGGCCAACTGCTTCATCGTCACGGGCTGGTCACTGCCGATGTTGAACACCTCTCCCGACGCCCTGGGGAGGTCCATCAGCCGGATCACCGCCTCCACCACCTCGCGCACGTGGGCGAAGCAGCGCGTCTGGCCGCCGTCGTCGTAAATGGTGACGGGGGTGCCCCGCAGCCCCCGCTCGACGAACCGCGGGACCACCATGCCATAGTTCCCCACCTGGCGGGGACCGACCACGTTGAAGAATCGGCCAATCACCGCGGGCAGCCCATATTTTTTGTGGTATCCCAGGGCCAGAAACTCATCGACCGCCTTCGAGATGCCGTAGGCCCAGCGGGGATGCGAGGTGGCTCCAAAGTGCAGTTCGTCTTCTTCGGTCCAAGATTCCTTCAGGTTTTTCCCATAGACTTCGCTGGTAGAGGCGAGGAAGAACCGGCAGTTCGTCTGGGCGGCCAGCCGCAGCAGCGCTTCGGTCGGCTGGATGTTGGTTTCGATGGTCCGCACGGGATCCTCGGCCACCAGCTTGACCCCCACCGCCGCCGCGAGGTGATAGATCACATCGACCCCCCGCACCATCTCAGCCAGCAATGGCAGATCGGTGATCGAACCCGTCTCAATGGACAGCTCCGGGTGCCCCTTCAGGTGGGCGAGGTTGTCGAGCTGCCCGGTCGAGAGATTGTCGAGCACGCGCACCGAATAACCGAGCGACAACAACCGCTCGGTGAGATGGCTGCCGATGAAACCGGCTCCACCGGTGACCAAACAGAGTGACATGAACAGTCCTGAGG
>JBKCTR010000672.1:0-5900 GCA_046318755.1 Planctomycetaceae bacterium | reverse complement strand
TTCCGCCCGATCGAGACCACTGTGCCGGGGATCCAGATCTGCGAACTGCTGCCCGAGCTGGCCCGGCGGATGGACCAGTTGGCGATCATCCGGTCGCTGACCGGGCTGAACGAAGAACACACTCCCAACCAGACCGAATCGGGCTGGAGCGAGAGCTCGTTGCGGTCGACCGGGGGCCGTCCCAGTCTGGGGTCGGTTGTCGCCAAGCTGCAGGGAGCCAACAACGGTGCCTGCCCGACCTTCGTCGATTTGACGGGGCACACGAAATACGGCTTCCTCGGCCCCGTCTACGGCGCGTTCCGTCCCGATGGGGAAGGGCGGGCGAACCTGTCGCTGGCCGGGGGGGTGACCGTCAACCGGCTGGATGACCGCACCCGCCTGCTGACCGGGCTCGATCGGCTGAAACGCGAAGCCGACGGCGGCGGGGCGATGAAGGCGATGGACTCGTTCGCCGAGCGGGCGGTCAGCGTGATTACCTCGGGTGCGGTCGCCAAAGCGCTCGACCTGAACCAGGAAGATCCCCGCATCCGCGACCGCTACCTCGGGAACGCCGCGAACCCGAATCGCGAGAATGACCGCTTCCTGCTGGCCCGCCGGCTGATCTCGGCCGGGGTGCGTTGCGTGAGCCTGTCGTGGGGAGGCTGGGACACCCACAGCGACAACTTCGGGCACCTGCGCCGGCAGCTTCCCCCATTCGACACCGGCCTGGCCGCGCTGATCGACGACCTGGTGGCGCACGACCTGTGGCACGACACCATTGTGATTGTGTGGGGGGAATTTGGCCGGACCCCGCGGGTCAACGGCACGGCGGGGCGCGACCACTGGCCGCGGGCCGCCAGCGTGCTGGTGGGGGGCGGAGGTCTGACGACCGGGCAGGTGATTGGCTCGACCAACCGCCTGGCCGAGCAGCCGACCGACCGCCCGGTGCACCTGCAGGAGATCTTCGCGACCCTGTACCAGCACATGGGGGTCGATCCGCGGTTTACCACCCTGGTCGACAACAATGGGCGTCCCCAATATCTGGTCGAGCACAACTCGACCGTCCGCGAACTGATGGCCTGAGACTGTGATTGCGTCACCCGGAAGCGATGTGGTGGAATTGCTGGCGACGTTGGTTGCCATTCCCAGTGTCAGCCCGATGGGGCGCGAGGTGTCTGGCCCGGAGTACCTGGAAACCCGCCTGACGGCGTGGCTGGGCCAGTTCTTCTCCCAACTGGGAGTGCCGTGGGAGGCCCACGAAGTGTTGCCCGGGCGGTCGAACGTGCTGGCACGGTTCGATTCGCCGGGGGCCCGCACCACGTTGCTGTTCGACGCCCATCAAGACACGGTGCCGGTTGAGGGGATGGTGATTCCCCCGTTTGAACCGACCATCCGCGACGGCCGGCTGTATGGCCGGGGGGCGTGCGATGTGAAGGGGGGGATGGCGGCGATGCTGGCGGCGTTCGCCCGGCTGGTGCGTGAGCGGCCGGCGGGGTCGGCGAACGTGGTGATGTCTTGCACCTGTGACGAAGAGGCGACCGCGCAGGGGGTGAAGGCCCTGGCGGGGTTGTGGAGCGGTGCCGAGCGCCCCAGCCCTCTGTTGCCGACCGCTCCGGACCTCGCGGTGGTGGCCGAGCCGACGGGGTTGAACATTATTGTGGCCCACAAGGGGGCGGTGCGGTGGAAGTTGCGGACGACAGGCCGTGCGTGCCACAGTTCGCGGCCGCAGGATGGGAACAACGCCGTGTATCGCATGGCCGAAGTCTTGGTGGCGCTCGAGCAGTACGCCGCCGCGCTGCCGCAGATGGTGCCGGCGCATCCGTTGTGCGGTGGGGCGACGTTGAGTGTGGGGCGGATTACGGGTGGCATTAGTGTGAATACCGTGCCCGATGAATGTGTGATCGAAATCGACCGGCGGGTGGTGCCGGGGGAGGACCCCGCCGGGGTGATTGCCCATGTCGAGCACTGGCTGCGGGAGCGGCTGGACGTCGATTTTGAGATGTTGCCTCCCTGGCTGGATGGAGCGACCCTTTCGGACCACAACAATCATGCCTGGGCCGACCGGCTGATGGCGCACATCGAAGCCGTGGCGGGGCCCCGCGAGAAGCAGGGGGCGTGGTATGGGACGAACGCCTCGCGGATTGCGACAACCGGGGTGCCGGGGTTGGTGTTTGGCCCCGGCTCGATTGACCAGGCGCACACGGTGGATGAGTGGATTGACCTCGAGCAGTTGCGGCTGGCGGCGGAGATCTACTATCGGTTGAGTGGGGGGTTCTAGGTCTCGGCGTGGCTCGGATTTTGTCCGGAACGGCTGATTTTCCGCCGGAATGCGCACTGGCTTTTCCGACCGGTCAGGGGGAGAATGGGTTGGAAAGAAGTTTCCGTCGGGATTCTCTGGCTGCCGTGATGACGCTCTCTCCTTCACACAGTACGAGCCAGGCGTTGATCCACCAGATCACGTCGGGGGTTGCCGATGCGCATTCCTGGGAGCGGTTTGTCTATTTGTATGGACCGCAGATTCTGGCGTGGTGCCGCAAGTATGGGCTGCAAGACGCCGACGCCCGGGATGTGACGCAGGACGTTCTGTTGCAGGTGTTGCGGCAGATTGAGCGGTTGCAATACGACCCGCAGCGGCGGTTTCGGGGATGGCTGCGGGCGGTGGTGCATGGGGCGTGGTGCCAATGGGTCGAGCGAAATCAGGGACGGGAGCGGGGAGCGGCCGACACGGCGATGCTGATGGTCTTGGAGCAGACCCCGGCCCGGGACGAATTATTGGCTCGGCTGGAAGGGGAGTACGACAGCGAACTGTTGGAATTGGCGATGGAGCGGATTCGCCGGCGGGTGGAACCGCAAACTTGGCAGGCGTTTGAGCTGCTGGCGGTGCAGCGGCTGTCGGGGGAGGAGGGGTCGGCCCGGCTGGGGATGCCGGTGGGAAGTTTGTTCGCCGCCCGCAGCAAAGTGCAGCGGCTGCTGCGCGAGGAGATTGCGCGGCTGGAGCAGACTGGCGGAGAGGCATGATGCCGGGGACTGGCGAGGGGAAGCTGCACGACCCAACCGCCGGGGAGCGCGTGTGCGCATTGGAGGAAGAGCTGCGGGCGCTGCTGCGCGATGAGCTGCCAGCCGGGCGGCGCGACTGGCTGGAAGGGCACTTGGCGGGTTGTAAGGAGTGCGTGGCACTGCTGGAGGAATTGGCAGCCGAAGAGGAGGAGCCGTGGGACTTCTCGCGCGAGAGGGCATCGGTGGGGCCAGAGTCGCGGGAGATGTTGGCGGTGGTGGCCCAGGTGATGCCGGGGGGAACGCACGAGATTCCGCCGGGCAAGTCCGGAGGGAGCGAGGAACCGCCGCACCCGCCGCCGCGAATTCCGGGATTTGCCGACCTGGTGGAGGTTGGGAGGGGGGCGACGGGCATTGTCTATCGCGGGCTCGATGGAGAGTTGCAGCGGCCCGTGGCGATCAAGGTGTTGTCGGGAGGGAAGATTCCGGGGGCCGTGGCGCGGGTGCATCGGGAGGCGATGTGCCTGGCCCGGCTGAAGCACCCGCATGTGGTGTCGATTTACGGCACGGGGGAGGTGGAGGGGGTTCCGTACCTGGTGATGGAGTGGATTGCCGGGGGGACCCTGGAGTCCCGCCTGCAGGAGGGACCGTTGCCTGTGCGGGAGGCAGCGCAGCTGGTGCGGCAGTTGGCGCAGGGGGTGGGGGCGGCGCATGCTCTGGGGTTGGTGCACCGCGATCTGAAACCGGCGAACGTGTTGCTGGAGCCCGGGCCGACTCCAGTGGCGAAACTGACCGACTTTGGACTGGCGCGGGACCTCGATCCGGGCCCGCGGCTGACGGCCACCGGAGTCGTATTAGGGACACCCAGTTACATGGCGCCCGAGCAGACCGGACTGAGTCCGGCACTGGGGGAGGTTGGACCCTCGAGCGATTTGTATGGACTGGGGGCGGTGGCCTATGCGGCGTTGGTGGGGTGTCCCCCGCACCAGGGGCACAGCCTGCTCGACACGCTGGCGCGGGTGGCGTGGGAGGAACCCGAGTCGCTGGAGCGGAAGCGGCCGGAGATTCCCCGCGATCTCGCGACGATCGTGGCGCGATGTCTGCGGACGCAGCCGGGGGAGCGGTATCGATCGGCCGGGGATTTGGCGGACGATCTGGAGCGGTTCCTCGACGGGCGGCCGATCTCGGCCCGCCCGTACACGTGGATCGAACGGGTGGGGAAGTGGGCGCGGCGGCATCCGGCGGGGGCGGTTGCAGCGGGGCTGGCGGGCCTGCTGGTGGCCGGGGGGGTGTTGGGGACCTATTACCATGTCCGCACGTTGAATCAGACTCTGGCCGACCTGGAGGCGGAGACCCGCCGGGCGGCGCGGGCGGACGAGAAGGCGACGACGGCCATTGCCTCGGAGCAGGTTTCTCGGGCGCAGTCGTTGGATCAGTTGCTGATGACCACCCAACTGACGCGGCTGCTGCTGGAGCGGACGGTCACCCACGAGCCACAGGATGATGAATTGCTGACCTCGCTGCGGCATTACCTGCGGGAACAGGCCGCGGCGCTGGGTGAGGGGGCGGCGGCCTCGGCCGAGGCGGTGGGATTGGGGCTGAGCAACGTGGCGTACCTGGAGGGACGGGGGGCCCGGCTCGAGGAGGCGCTGGAGGACAACCGGCTGCTGGTGGAGCTGGCGGATCGGTTTCCGCAGTCGGCCCAACTGCAGGACCTGCGACTGCAGGGACTGCAGCAACAGCGGCCTCTGTTGGAGCGGTTGGGGCGGACGGCCGAAGCAGCCGAGGCGCCGTCGCCAGCGGGGGAGTTGTCGGGTGCGCGGCGGGCGGAGCAACTGGCCGACACGGGACTGGCGGCGGTGGCGCGCAGCGGGGCCCTGCTGCGGGCCGGGCGCCGCGAGGAGGCGCTGCAGGTGGTGGACGCGGCGCTTCCCCTGCAGGTGGAGGCGGTGCGGAAGGCGGGGGAACACTATCCCGAGGTCTGGCGCCGCTGGCTGGATTTGTTGTCGAACCAAGGGCGGTTGCGACAGGAATTGGGAAACCTGAGCGCGGCGGCAGAGAGTCTGAATGAGTGGCAGAGCGTGGGACGGCAGTTTGTCGAAAAGTTTCCCCGGGAGCTCGAGACGCACCGACGCCAGGTGGTGGCGATGACCCTGCGGCAGATTGAGCTCGAAATTGGATTGGGGCGGCTGCCGGACGCGTTATCGCACATTGACCAATTGCGGCGGCCCAATGGGGGAACTGAGGGAGCGCCCGAGATCGAGCTGACCACTCAGGTCGATCTGGTGGTCCAGGAAATCCGGGCCCGGGCGATGCGCGGCGAAGAGATTCTGGCCGAGCCGGCGGTCGAAGAGGTCTTCCAGCGAGTGGTGCGGATGCGCGAGCTGCAGCCGGCGAATTACGACCTGTTTGAGCTGGAATGTCGCGTGCGGATGAGCCGGGCGGGCCTGTCGATGCGACTGGGTCGGGCGAAGGGAGCTCTGGTGGACTATGAGCGGGCGATTGCGTTGACGGAGGAGTGGGAGGGGAAAGAGCCGCCGGGGAAACCCGCCGTCCGCTTTGCGACCGACTCGCACTGGTTGGCGGCACATGCCTGCGAGGCGCTGGGAGAACTGGAAGGGGCCCGGTCGCACCTCGAGCAGGTGGTGGCGCGCTCGCACGAAGTCAACCGGAATGCGGCGCTACTGCGGCTGGTGGTGATTCATCTGAGGATGCGCGATTTGGCGGGAGCACGGCGGGCCGCCGTACGGGTTCGGAACGATGTGCGGTCATCGGCGGAGGCGTTGCGTCTGGTCAGTGAGGGGGAGCGGCGGTTCCAGGAGGCTCCTCCCAACACGGTTCCGAATTGAACTGAGCAGGCAGACCGACCGGGTCGGTGATTCCCGCCTGCCGACCTGTTCAGAAGTGTTCACATGACCAAAAAAATC
>JBKCTR010000671.1:0-1871 GCA_046318755.1 Planctomycetaceae bacterium | reverse complement strand
GTCTTCGACATCGCGGTCGACGGACTCACCGTGCCGATCGGCTGCACGGGAGCGCACCCGTTCTGGAGCGAAGACCGCCACGCCTTCATCCCCACCCGCGACCTGCGCCAGGGCGAAACCCTCCGCACCGAATCCGGCACTCTCCGCCAGATCACCCGCATCACCCCCCGCCGGGGACCGCCGGTGGCGGTCTTCAACCTCGAAGTCGACGCCGAGCACGTGTATTACGTGTCGGTGGATGGGGTGTTGGTGCATAATGCATACTCCTCAAGCCCAGATGGGGCATTGCCTCCGTTAGGATCAACTCGCCATATTGAAATTCCTGATGCTGATAACGGTGCCTATTTCGGGATGCTTCAAAATGGACAAGTCTATGTCGGCAAAGGTCCTCCATCACGGGCGCGACAGTCGCTTCGTCGCAAGTCCCGAGAACAAATGTCTCCTGTTGACGATATTGCCTATTATCCCGCGCAAAATGACTCAGATGCATTTATGAAGGAAGCAGAGTTGATTGAAGACTTGGGAGGAATTGGGGTGCCCGGGTTGCTGAACAAATTGAATTCACCTGGAAAACAATAACAGATCATGGAATCTCAAGCGACAGATGATGCTGATAAAGCTGCATTAACTCTCTTGGCACAACAGGGGCTCGACATGAGTGCACCTTTGGAATTTGAATTCGCGATTCGGGTGGTGGACGACCATCGCGGTCGGATCATCCTTGATAGACTCAAAAAATCTTTACTCGGTGATTCACATGACCTCGTTTACGATCCAGGAGAATTGGAGGAGGGAGAATTGATGACCGAAACCAACAAAGACTTTTGGCCATCTTGGACAGTCTACGTCGGACGCAGAATGGTACCTGCATACGAGAATCTGATCGCTTTTCAGAAACTATTGAAAGCCGCTTGTGGTGATCAGGGAACCCCAGATGGTTGGAATGTAGAGGTTTGCTGATCTGCCGCTCACATAGTCTGGAATGCTTTATCGGCGTAATGAAGTCGCCTTCACTTCGCCTGAAAGAGACAGGCGTGCCGAACCATCTCACGGCTCCGTGGCGATTCTTCTGATTGTTGCCTTGTGCGGTGAAATGTGGTCATACTGGGAGCGGAGATTCTGGGATTTGTGCGGTCAGCAAATCGTCCTGGAACCTACCGGAGTCGTCGCAAGTGAGTGCATCGTTGGCAGTGACCGCTTGGCCGTGCAGTTCCCCGCTGCGGGAAACCGCTCGACCTGCGCGGCGAACCGGCTTCAGCGCGGGACTTCGCCGGGCCGTGGCGGTTGTCCTGGCGGTGGCGGCTCTGGCGTGCTGGTTAGGAAAGCCGGGGGCCAGTCCGGTTGCCCCGTCGACGGCTTCCTCGCCCACAGCTGCCCGCGTTGCCGCTGGTGTTGCGCTGGCCGAGCAGTCGCCGACAGCCCGGCCGCTCGGAAGCGAGCCGGTGACCGGCCCGTCGGGGGCGGCCTACTACGCTCGGGCGATTGAGACCGTTCGGACTGGTCAGCGGGTCTTGGCCCGCAATCCGGAGTTGGCCGGGGTGGAACTGCCGGATACAGCGGTCGATCCCGCCACGTGGGTCAATATCCGGCTGCGGATGCCGAAACCGACGGGGGACTTTCTGGAGATCGCCCTGCGGCGGCCGGTTGAGTGGGTGGCCGAGCTTCTGGCTCCTACGAGGGGCCTCGCTGGTGTGTATCCACGGGCGCTCGGGGGGGGTGGCGGGCCCGCCTCCCCATCGGGCAGCACCACGGTGTCCTCGGTGATGCCCACAGACGATCCCCCCGAGCCTGCCCCGGGGATGATCGAGCCGATCACCGCCGACAGCTCCCCGGCCTGCCCCTGGATCTTCCTGACGCTGCATGAGCTGGAA
>JBKCTR010000670.1:0-7753 GCA_046318755.1 Planctomycetaceae bacterium | reverse complement strand
GAATCCGCGCGACTGGTAGAACTCGTGGATGGCCGCACAGACGGCGTTCCGCACCCGGGCCATCGCTCCGAAGGTGTTGGTGCGGGGACGCAGATGGGCGATGTCGCGCAGGAATTCGTAGCTGTGTCCCTTCTTTTGAAGGGGGTATTTCTCGGCATCGGCGCTGCCATAGACGTGGACACTGCGGGCGTGGACCTCGACCGCCTGCCCCTTGGCGGGGGAGGCCTTCAGTTCGCCTTCCACCCGAATGCTCGATCCGGTGGTCAGTTGCTTCAGCAGGGTGTCGTACCCCTCGATCGAGCGGTCGATGATGATCTGCAGGTTCGCGAAGCAACTGCCGTCGTTCAGCTCCAGAAACGCGAACCCCTGTTTCGACTCCCGCCGGGTGCGCACCCAGCCACGCACATCAATCACCGAGCCAACGGGGCCATTCCGCAAGACTTGGGCAATCTTCAGCCGGGACACAGTTCAGGCTCTTTCCTGTCGGGGGGACGACGTGGCGGCGACAGGCCGGGGTGGGGCTGGCGCAGGTCGCTTGCAGTTCACCCCCGGCCTTCTAAGATGAGAAAACACGTTCTGTTCGTAGTCGTTTCCTCCCGAGACCGCAACCATGCCTCTGTCTTCCCGCGTGGTTCCCGGCCTGTTGCCGGAAGCCGGCGTCTCTTTTGACTCTCCCCGCCGGCGCACCCTGCTGGCTCTCCCCGCCCTGTTCAGTCTGGTGTTGCTGCCAGGCCAGGTTCCGACGCAGGGAGCCGACGCCAAGTCGGGTCATCCACTGGGGCTTCCTGCCGTCGTGGCCCCCAAAGACAATCCCCAGAGCCCGGCGAAGATTGCCCTGGGGAAGCAGCTCTACTTCGACCGGCGGCTCTCGGCCGACAACACCGTGTCGTGTGCCGACTGCCACAATCCCGCCAAGGGATTCAGCAACGGCGAGCAGTTCGCCACGGGCATCAAGGGGCAGAAGGGGGGACGCAATTCTCCCACGGTGCTGAACGCCGCCTACCAGACCTTCCAGTTCTGGGATGGCCGGGCGGGCAGTCTCGAGCAGCAGGCTCTGGGGCCCATTGCCAACCCGATTGAGATGGGTTTGCCGCTGCCTGAAATGGAGAAACGGCTGAACGCCATTCCCGGTTACAAGACGCAATTCCAACAGGTGTTTGGCACCTCCGAAATTCGCGCCGGCGACGTGGCCAAGGCGATCGCCAGCTACGAACGGACCGTCCTCTCGGGGAACTCTCCGTACGACCACTTCCAGCAGGGAGAGGTCGAGGCGATGTCGGAACAGGCCCGCGAGGGGATGAAACTGTTCTTCGGCAAGGCGAACTGTGCGGCGTGCCATGCGGGCCCCAACTTCACCGACAACGCGTTCCACAACATCGGCATTGGGATGGACAAGCCCGAGCCCGACGTGGGGCGAGAGGCCATCAGCAAGCTCGAGGGAGACCGCGGCAGCTTCAAGACCCCCACGGTGCGCGATGTGGCCAAGTCGGCCCCCTACATGCATGACGGCAGTCTCAAAACCCTGGCCGAAGTGGTCGAACACTACGACAAGGGGGGCCATGCGAACCCCTGGCTCGATGAAGAGCTGTTCCCCCTGAAGTTGACCGCCGCCGAAAAGGCCGCCCTGGTCAAGTTCCTGGAAGAGGGGTTGACCAGCCCGGCCACCCACGATCATGAACCCCCGAAACTTCCCTAGCAGCTGTCCTGCCGCACCGGGGTGGGGCCGGCAAGTCGGCCGTGCCGGTGTGTTCCCCGTCATTTTGTCCTGACAAGTCTGGCCAGAGCGTCTGGCCAATTCGGGCCTGCGGTTCCGCTGGTGGTTCCGCCCCGGAATGAATTCTCCTGACTCACCTCCGAGAGCCTTCCATGCGACGTCTTGTTCCCTTCGCCGGTGCGTTGCTGCTGACCGGCCTGTCGACCGTTTCCGCTTTCGCCCAGGTCAAGGCGGTGCCCGTGCTCGAGGGGCTCGACAACCCCAGTGGATTGGAGATTCACGCCAATACCGGCCACCTGTTTGTCGCCACTCATCCGGCGGTGCTGCGGGTCGCCCCCACCACCCCCGCCAAGTCGTTCGTCGAGGTCGACGCCTTCAAGACCGACGTCTATGGCAAGGGACCCAAGTACGACATCGGCCCCTTGGGTGTGGCCCTGCTGGGTGATGAGCACCTCATCGTCGGCGACGGCAGTCTGGCCGATGCCGCCGAACTCGTGCGGGTCTTCAAGATCGGTGCCAATCCTCCCGCCCAGCCCACCGCCGCCGACAATGCGGCCTTCAAGCTCGGCCCCATCGGTCCGGGCGAAGCCTCGGCCAAGGGAGAAGGAAACTTCTACGCGATTGCCGTCGGCCCCAAAGCCTTCTACATCACCGCCAATGGCGATGACACCAAAGGCTGGATCCTCAAGGCCGACATTGTCGATGGCAAGCCTGGCAAGCTGGTCCCCTTCATCGCCACCAAGCCCCTGGTGAATGTCGACGCCCCGGTCGCCATCACCATGTCTCCCGACAACAAGCAGATCGTCGTGGGACAGATGGGTGAGGTCAACATGGCGGGCGACAGCCAGTTGAGCTTTTACGATCCCGAGACCGGCAAGCTCATCAAGAATCATGCCACGGGTCTCAACGACATCGCGGGCCTCGCCTACAGCCCCAAGACCGGCAAGCTCTATGCCGTCGATTACTCGTGGGTCGACAGCAAGAACGGCGGTCTGTTCCGACTCGATGTGACCGACAGCGGTGTGAAGGCCGAGAAGATCGTGTCGCTCGACAAGCCGACCGCCCTGGCATTCGACAAAGAGGGGAACCTCTACATCACCGAATTCGGCACGGCTGCCGAGGGGAGCAAGACCGCTCCCGGCCGCCTGGTGAAGATCGCCGCGGGCCTGTAACCGCGGGCGAGTCTGTTCCACGATTCCACCGCGGCTGTCCTGGCGACAGCCGCGGTTTTTTTGCGCGGCGACGCCCCCGCCAGACAGCCCCCGCGGCAGTCTTCAGTGGCTGGCGGGCACTCCCACACGCCGCCAGATGACGCCGAGGTCATCGGTGTAGATGCGCCCCCAGCCAGGCTGCTCATCGAGTTCGGCCATTAATTTCGACCGGCCGGCGTAGTCGAGCACCACGGTTTCGATCTGCAATCGGTCGAGCACCTGGGGCCAGCCGGTTTTCCGGCCGACCACGGCGAGATAGTCGTGCCAGAGAGTGGCGGGCAGCAGGTGCACGTGTGAGCCGAAGAGGATCGGGTGCTGTTCCGCCTGCGGCATCTGCCACTGCAGGTAGTCTCCCCACTCGATGGGGCAGAACAGCCGCCCGGGCGGGGCATGCTTGTGCAGAAAATCTCCCAGTGCCAAGGGGGTTTGCGGGTCGACCAGTTGCTCCCGCGGGACGGGCTGCCCAGTGCGCCACCATGTTCCCAGCGGACTGCGCCCGATGGCCAATCCCCACGCCAGAGCCGGGAACAGCCACCAGACCAGGCGGGGACGCCACCACTGGTCCAACCACGGGGGGGAGGTTCTTCGTGGCCACACCTTGGTTGGCATGAGGGTGGCCAGCCACAGTCCGCCGAGGGGACCCCACCAGACAATAAATCGGGCCGAGCGCAGGGTCGCGATGGCGATCAACAGTCCGCACAAAACCAGCCAGGCGGGGGTGGACCGAAACCAGCGGGAGGGGGAATGACCGCGCCACCATTCCGTCACGGCGCGTCCCAGTCCCATCACGGCCAGCAACCCCAGACTCCCCAGAAAGATCCGTCCCTGCGTGGTCGACAGCCGCAGGGGCTGCCACTCGCTCAGGTCTCGCAGGTTGTCGTTCCCCGCGATGTCGAGCACCGCCGCGGGAAGTTGCCCTCCGTACGGATTGATCCACACGGCGGCCAGCGCCACCACCAGTCCCCACAGCAAGTGCCGGGCCCGCTGTTCGGTCTGGTGCCGCTGGCTGTTGGTGAGTGAATGGTCGCCGGGAGAAGTGCGCCAGAGGGTCCACCAGGCACAGCCCGTCGCGACCAGCAGCCACAGCCAACCGATCACAAAGGAGCCGTGGAGGTTGGCCCACAGCACGAAGATCGCGGCGAGCGAACCCGGTACGACGGTGCCGTTCCGTGGTGGATTTCGCCGGCAGAGCCAGGCCAGAGACAAGGCTGCGCACAGGCTTCCCGCCAGTTGCGGACGAATGACCTGCAGTTGAAACCAGGTGGTTCCGAGCCAGAACAGGGCGGCCAGAGTTCCCGCCCTCCACGAACGGGTGAGTCGCAACCCAGCCCATGCGACCAGCCCGCCCGTCAGCACCACGAGGCTCGCATGCAGTGGGGGCAGCGTGGCGAGATCCCCCATTTCGTACAGCCGGAACCCAAACCACTGAGACAGCCACGCCGAGTCGACATACGGGCCGGGCTGAACTTCGGGCAGCAGCGGTTCGACCCGGGGGATGCCGCGCTGGAACAGATCGCGGCCGTAGGCGAGGTGTCCCCACAGATCGGTCCGGCGCAGGGGAAGTCGGGTGAAGTACAGCCAGACGGCTGCTCCGCACAACAGGGCGAACGCCGCACCGGGAGCCAGCGGCACCCGACCCTGGGGCAGGGGGGCCGGCTTTCGGTGCTGAGGGGAGGTTGCGGCGGGTTGTGGCAAGGGGAGCGCGAGGCAAAACGACGTCGGGACCGAACGAAGATGATGGTGAGATTCTACGGAAAATCGTTGGCGGGCGCGCGGATTCGGGGGTTGAATCATTCCCGTGAGAAGGGGACAATCGATACTACCACGTTCACTTCTTCGAGAATTCCCGATGGCGGATCTGGCTGGCCCGTCTGCTTCCGAGTCATCGCAGCCGCCCGAGCGGCAGCTCGGCCCCTTCGTGCTGAAGGCCAAGCTGGGTTCCGGGGGAATGGCAGTGGTCTACCGCGCCTTGTACACCAAGGAGAACCGCGAGATCGCGCTGAAGTTGCTGCCGGTGGAGGCCCACGAGGAACCCCGGCTGGTAGCCCGCTTTGAGCGCGAGGCAGAGATTCTGCGACGGCTGAAGCACCCGCACATCGTTCCCTGCTTCGGCGGTGGGCAGATTGGCGGGCAACGCTGGATCGCCATGCAATTGATGACGCAGGGGACCCTCTCGGCCGAGTTGAAACGCCGCGGCCGGTTCCCCTGGCAAGAGGTGGTGCAAATTGGGATTGCGGTCGCCTCGGCCCTGGAGTGCGCCCACCAGGCGGGAATCATCCACCGGGACTTGAAGCCGTCGAACCTGATGCGGTCGAAAAGCGGCAAGATCAAGCTGGGAGACTTCGGCATCGCCCGTGACAGTGAGCAGACCGGATTGACCGCCACGGGACGGACCGTCGGGACCTTCGCGTACATGGCGCCCGAGCAGGTCCGCGGGTTTCCTCCCGCCGCTCCCCGGACCGATCTCTATGCCCTCGGTTGCGTGCTGTTCGAATTGCTGACCGGCAAGCCGCCGTTCGAGGGGGCCAGCCCGCCGGAGGTGATGTACGCCCACATCGAGAAGAAGCCGGCCCGCCCCAGCTCGTTGGCTCTCGACTGCCCGCTGTTTCTCGACACGCTGATTCTGCAATGTCTCGAGAAGGATCCCGAGAAGCGCCCGCGCGACGCCTCGGCGGTCATTGTGGCCCTGCATGAGATCCAGCAGAAGGTGGCCGAGCAGGCGGGAGCCAGCAAGCATGTGGCGACCGGTGGCCCCTCGGCCCTGATGTTGACCTCCGACCCGCAGCCGGTGCGCAGCCTGCTGAAGCGCCGCAAGAAACGCCGGTCCAAAGAGACGGGAAAACCACTCTACGAACGAACTCCTTTCCTGGCCGCGACCCTGGCGGTGGTGGTGGGCGGGGTGACCTGGGCGCTGTGGCCCCTCTCCGAGCAGCAGCTCTTCGACCGGGCCCGGGTCATGTTGGAGTCGGATGATCCGCTCCAGTGGGATCGGGCACAGCGCGAGTTCCTGCAGCCCCTGCGGCGACGTTTTCCCCAGTCGTCCCACCTGTCGGACGTGCAGGCGTGGGAAGACCGCATCGAGATGCACAAGACCGAGGAAAAGCTGAAATTCAAGCTGAAGCTCGGTCGCGAGTTCGACTCGGAGGGAGAACGCCTCTACGCCCGGGCCCGCCAGTACGAGCAGTTCGGTGACCAGGTGAGCGCCCTCGAACGCTATCAGGCCCTGGTGACTCTGCTGCAGGCGGACGACAAGGCACGCGTGTTTGTGAACCTGGCCCGTCGCCAGATCGCGGCGGTTCAGGCCAGTGGAACCGACCATGCCGACCGCCTTGAACTCGTCCGCAAGGCTCTCGAGCGGGCGGAGGGGTTGCAGCGGGATGGCAACACTCTGGCCGCCCGAGAATTGTGCCAAAGCATCGTCCGGCTGTATGGAGACAACCAGGAACTGGCTCCGCTGGTGGAACAGGCCCAGCAACGTCTGGAGGAGCGGAAGTAAGCGCGGCGGCCTGGCGTGGCAAGTGCTGGTTCTCCTGGGTTACCGATTCGACCCGGGCCGGTGTCGCGGAGACGGGAGCCGGCTTCGCCATTCGGGCCGCTTCTGGAAAACTGGCGGTTGAATCTCCCGTTGTTGGGGTCGATAATCGGCCCCGTGGAGAATGGGTCGGCCGCATGGGCGGGCGTCCCCGGGTTGTGCTCGCTTGCCTGGAGTTCGACGATGGTGAAACGTTTCCTGTGCCTGGTGACCCTGGTTTTGATCGGAGGGCTTGCCACGCCCTTGGTCGCCGCCGAGAAGGTGGCTCCTGTCCGTATGGGGGCGGGCCTCATGACCTTCGACACCGTCCCCGGGTGGGGACTGGGGGCCGATGGCAAGTCGCAGATCGGTCCGACCCACGGCGGGGTGGTGATCGACAAGGCCGGGAACATCTACACCAGCGCCAACATGGGGGTGTTTGTCTTCAATCCCGACGGGCAGGTCATCCGTCGGTTTCTGGGCGAGAAATACTCCAACATTCACGACATGAAGATCCGCGACGAAGACGGCGTGGAATTCATCTACGGTGCCCGCAACGCCAATGCTGAGGGAATCAAGTTCCACTCCGAGACTGGCGACATCGTCCTGAAGCTGCCGTTCCCCAAGGAGTCCGGCCTCGAACTGAAGGCGTTTTCCCCCACCGCCATCTCGATCGCGCCCAATGGCGATATCTTTCTCTCCGATGGCTACGCCAGCAACCACATCTTCAAGTTCGACAAGACCGGCAAGTACCTCAAGCACTTCGGCGTGAAGGGGAACGGGCTGAAGGAGTTCAACACCGCCCATGGCATGGTGCTCGACACTCGCTACGATCCCCCCCGGTTGTTGGTCTGCGATCGCAACCACGAGCCCAAGGGACGGCTGGTGCACTATTCGCTGGAGGGGGAGTTCATTGACGAGGTGATCACCGGTCTGGGCATGCCCACCTCGGCTGCCGTCCAGGGAGACTACGTCTCGGTTCCCGACCTCCACGGACGTCTGGTGATTCTCGACAAAAGCAACACCATCATGGCCGTGTTGGGCCACAACCCCGATCCCGCCACCCGCGTGAACTTCAACGTTCCCCAGGAGCAGTGGAAAGAGGGGATTTTCAACGGGACCCACGGCTCGTACTGGGACAAAGACGGCAACCTCTACGTGCAGGACTGGAACGTCTCGGGCCGCATCATGAAGCTGGTCCGCGTGAAGTAATCCCGAAAACGCCGCTGCGCTGAACTGGCAGCGCGGCTTGCAACGGTGACGGCCAAAAGGCCCATCCAAGAACATCACAGCCCCGGTCGATCATCCGATCAACCG